>JBAXGJ010000007.1:0-18954 GCA_037139475.1 Actinomycetes bacterium | reverse complement strand
GGTCCGCGCGGCGGGATGATCCTCTGCCGTCAGGAGCACGCCAAGGCGATCGACTCAGGCGTCTTCCCCGGCCAGCAGGGTGGTCCGCTGATGCACGTTATTGCCGGCAAGGCGGTAGCGCTCGGGATCGCGCAGAGCGAAGAGTTCCGTGAGCGCCAGGTCCGCACCGTTGAGGGCGCGCGCGCCGTCGCCGCGGCGATTCTCGAGTCGGCAGCGGCGCAGGAAGGCGTCACCGTATTGACCGGCGGAACCGACGTGCACCTCGTGCTGGTCGATTTGCGCGACTCGCAGATCGACGGCCAGCAGGCCGAGGACCGGCTGCACGAGATCGGCATCACGGTTAACCGCAACGCGGTGCCGTTCGATCCGCGCCCACCGATGGTCACCAGCGGCCTAAGGATCGGCGCCAGCGCGCTCGCGACGCGCGGCCTTCAGGTTGATGACTTCAGCGAGATCGGCCAGATCATTGCGATCGCCTTGACCGATGAATTCGAAAGCCGTCGTCCTGAACTGGCCGAGCGAGTAACGGTGCTTGCTAACCGCTACCCGCTTTACGAGCACCTAAGTCCTGCCTGAGGCCAATAACGCGGCGCGCCGCAGGGCGCTTTAGGCTTGGGGCTTAGATGACCGAGCGCGACGCGATCCTTGCCTTCGTCGTTGCCTTCGTCGTCGCCGTTGCGTTAACGCCGCTGACGGCGAGGCTTGGGCGCCGCGTCGGCGCCGTCGATCAGCCGCGTGAGCGCGGCCTATCCGAACATCCAACGCCGCTGCTGGGCGGGCTGGCGATTCTCGCCGCAGTTTTGGTGTCGAGCTTCATCTTTCTCGATCCTGGAGCGGCAGACGACGAAAAGATCCGCGGCATCCTTGCCGGCGCGATCATCATCACGCTGGTCGGCGCGCTCGACGACCGCTTTGATCTGCCAGCGCCGGTCAAGTTCATCGGCCAGATCATCGCGGCAACAATTCCGGTCGTCGCCGGCGTTGAGGTAGCCAACATCACGCTGCCATTCGTCGGCGCCGTCGATCTCGGCTCCGCCGGCGCGCCACTGACGGTGCTCGGAATCGTCTTCGTGATCAACGTCGTCAACTTCTCCGACGGTGTTGATGGCCTCGCGGCCGGCGTCTGCGCGATCAGCGCGGTCGCCTTTTCGGTCATCGCGTTCGACCTTGGGCGCGGCTCGGCGGCCGTGCTTGCGGCGATCATCGCCGGCTCGGCGGCCGGCTTCCTCGTCTTTAACTTCCACCCGGCGAAGGTCTTCATGGGTGACGCAGGCTCGAACCTGCTCGGGTTATTGCTGGCCTGCGTCGCGGTCGAGGGTGCGGTCAAGACGCAGGTCGTGCTGGCGCTCGTCTTCCCGCTACTCGTCTTGGCCGTCCCGTTCCTTGACACGACCTTTGTCGTGCTGAAGCGACTCAAATACGGCCGGCCGGTCTACGTTGCCGATCAAAGCCACTTCCACCATCGGATGAATCGGATCGGCTTCAGCCAGCGCAAGACGGTGCTCTACCTCTACGCCTGGACGATGCTGGTGGCCGGTTTTGCCGTCGCCCTGCGATTTGTTCCCTACTCCGATGGCGCCGGGCAGCTCAAGCTCGGTTGGTCCCTGGTGCTAATCGCGTTCGGGCTGGTAGTGCTGGCGGCCAGCGTCTACCTCGTCTACGTGCTCGAGATCCTCAAGTTCCGCAGGCTACGTGAGCGGCGTCTGCGTCGCGCCGATCCTCAGCTCTCCGAGGAGGAGGTGGCGCGCGACGTCTTTACGAAGCTCGAGACAGGCCAGTTTGATGCCGTCAACGTTGACGAGCCGGGCGCGACTCAGGCCGACCCGTAAACCGAACGAACCCAGATCTCAACCAAGGCGCTGATCAGCTCGTCGTCGGCAGGCAGGCCCTGCTGCAGGATTTGCTGGCTCAGCGTTCCCTCCGTCATCCAGGTCAGGGCGAAGGCCGTTGCCGAAGGGTTCGAGCAGGTCGCAAGGCCAGCCGACTGCTCTTCGCGGATCCGCTGTTCGGTTGCCTCGAGGAACTGACCGATCAGGCGCTGCCAGTGCTCGGCGACCTGTTCGTCGTAGGCCGCTACTTCGCCGAGCGCCTTCAGCAGTACGGCGTGTTCACCAAATAGCCGCGCGACGTTCGTGAGCGCGCGCTCAAGCCGCACTGCCGGTTCGCCCTCGCCCGACCACCAAAGGTTGGCCTGCTCCAGCAACAGCTCGTTTACGTCAGCAGTCAGCGCCATCAGTAGCTCTCGCTTGTCGGCGAAGTAGAAGTAGAAGGCGGTCCGCGTGATTCCAGCCTGAGTAGCGATCCGCTCTACGCCAAGGTCGGCAAACGAAGCGCCCTCAGCGAGCAGCGTTTCGGTCGCTTCAAGTAGCGCTGCTTCAATCGCGGCCCGTTTGGCCGTCGGCGCGCTGCTCTGTCTTGATGGTGCGGCCATTACTTCGAGGCTAACAGCGGAGTCGCAGCATGCCCGCTTCTGCGGGCTTTTTGAAGCTAACTGAGACGGCCGTCCTGCCTGCCCCGTACGGTTCTTGTGATGTCGAGTGACCATGGCCCTGAAATGTGGCGCGAGGGCCGTGGCGCCGCGGAGGCGTTCACGCTGCTGAGCAGCTCGCTCTGGCGTGGCCATGGCGTAGCTCACGGCGACGGGCAGCCGGTGATGTTGATCCCGGGCTTCCTTGCCGGTGACAGGTCGCTGGCCTTGATGGGGCAGTGGCTCCGACGGATCGGCTACCGCACTCATGGCTCGGGAATCAGCGCCCACGTCGGCTGCTCGGAAGAGACGGTCGCTCAGATTGAGCAGCGCGTGATCGCGCTAAGTGAGCGTTACGGTCGGCCGGTCGCTCTGATCGGTCAGAGCCGCGGCGGCAGCTGCGCGCGCGTTTTGGCTGTGCGCCAGCCCGATCGGGTCAACCGTGTGATTGGGCTCGGCTCGCCGCTGGTCGCCCAGATGGATGACTTCCACATGTTGCTGCGGATTCAGATCCGTGCGCTGCAGAGCGCCCAGCGGCTAGGCGCGCCCGGCCTGATCGGCGAAGCCTGCGAGCGCAGCTGGCAGGCCTACACCTTCGGCCTCGAGCCAACCGGCTGCTGCAGCCAGTTCTGGAGCGACCTCGACGAGGACATGCCTGCGCGGACGCTCTTCGCTTCGATCTACTCGCGTAGCGATGGTGTTCTCAACTGGCGCGCGTGCCTCGATCCTCAGGCGATGCACGTCGAGGTCAACAGCTCTCACTGCGGCATGGCGGTCAATCGCGAGGTCTACCAGCAAATCGGCGATCTACTTCAGCTTGAACTCGCTGGCGGCGCCCGTCAGCGGCTGCGCGCAATCGCCGCATAGCGACCACTAGGGCCGATTGTGGCAGGCGTTACGAAGTGTTACGGGCACGCAGGATCGAGCCACGATGCGATACGCTCGGCCAGCCTGCGGCGAGCTTCGCCTGCCAGCAATACCTCGTCAAAATGTCCCTAACGATCACGAGCCACCGAGCCTTCGCCATCAGCGAGCAATCATCAAAACCGACGATGCGTGCCGCCAATGCGGGGATCATGCTGCTGGTTGTCGTATGCCTCTGCGCTCTGGTCGGCTACGGGCTCGGTTCGCTCGTCGGGCTGCCGATCGCGATCGGCCTTGTCGGTCTGATTATCGGCCCGATCGTCGGCATCGCCTTCATCCGCTCGCGCTTCCGTGACCTCTAAGTCGATGCCTTACCTGCGCTACGCCGACCTGATCTTGCTCGCTGCTGCGTTGCCGGTCTTTCTGCTCGCAGGTTGGCCGATGCTCGGCTACCTCGGCGGCGCCTTCGCTTGGTGTGCCCAGCGCGCAGTCCAGGCTTGGACGAACAAGAAGGCGCTGGAGTCCGACAACCCTGCCCGCGTAGCGGGAATCGTGACCGGCTCAATGATCGGCCGAGGCTGGCTCGTCGCGCTCTCAATCTTCGGCGTCGGCATGATCGAGAACGACGCTGGCCTTGCCGCAGGCGTGCTCTTCATCATCGTCTTCACCTTCTACTTCACGGTCTCGATCGCGACGCGCCCATTCGATCAGCCGAAGGCAGGCCCTGCGGCATGATCAAGACACGCCTCTTCGTCGCAGTCACGACCTTCGCCGCTGTGCTCGCGTCTCCGGCCGGCGCCTTCGCGCTGAACGTCAACGAGAGCTACCAGCCGCAGAACGAGTTCGAACTCGTGCCGTGGGTCAACATCGAGATCTTCGGGATCGACATGTCGATCAATAAGGCCGTGGTGTACGTCCTGGTCGCCGCTCTTCTCTCTTGCGTCACGCTGATCTACGTCGGCCACCGGATGAAGATGAAGCCGGGCCGACTTCAAGCCGCCGTCGAGATGTACTACGGGCTGATCGAGAGCATGACGAAGGGCAACCTCAGCGGCAAGATGGTCAATCGCTGGTTCCCGTTCCTGGCCACGATCTTCCTCTTCATTTGGTACTCGAACATGATCGGCTACATCCCGCTGCCGACCAACACGCTCGAGCCGGTGACGATCTTCGGCATCTCCGTTCCCTCGCTCGCGCTCTACGCGGCGACGGCGAACATCTCTGTGCCGCTCGTTCTAACGCTCGTCGTCGTGATCAGCTACCACGTCGAGGGCGTTCGAGCGAAAGGCCCAATCAAGTACCTCAAGGGCTGGGTTCCAGCGGGAGTGGAAGGCCCTGCGGCGGCCCCGATCTTCTTGATCGAGGTGATCTCGCAGTTCGTGCGGATCGTTTCGCTCTCAGTCCGTCTTTTTGCCAACATGCTCGCCGGCCACCTGCTGATCCTGTTCATGGGCGGCGGCCTCGTCGTGCTGCTCAACTTGGCGCTCATAGGGTCACTGATCCTTGGCCTCGTGACCGGTACGATGGCCGTAGCCTTCTTCATCTTCGAGGTCGGCCTTGTCGCAACACTTCAAGCCTTTATCTTCACCATCCTGGCAGCGATCTACCTCGGCGGCGCCGTCGCCGAAGAACACTAAGGAGCAAGAACACAGTGGACCTCCACCTGATTAGCGAATTCGCCCAGTCGGGCGTCACGACCGAAGTGGCGCAGAACTACGGACGCTTGGGCATGAAAGCGATTGCCCTTGGCATCGGCGCCGGTCTCGGCACGATTGGCCCTGGCATCGGCGTCGGATTTATCTTCGGAAAGGTGATCGAATCGGTCACCCGTCAGCCTGAGATGAAGGATGAGATCACCTCGATTCAGTGGCTTGGATTCGCGCTGACAGAGGCGATCGTCTTCTACGCCTTCATTTTCGGCCTGATCGCCTTCTTCCTCGGATAAGGCGATGCTTGCCGTACTAACGCCACTGGCCTCGTCTGAGAGCGGCGGCAGCAGCTTCCTCGTCAGCCCAAATCTGGGGCTGATGATCTGGACGCTGCTCGCTTTCGGCGTGACCTTGATCGTGCTCAACAAGTTCGCCTTCCCGGCGATCCGCGATGCGCTCGACAAGCGCGTCAAGATGATTGACGACTCGATCGAGGACGCCAAGAAGGCGCGCGAGGAATCCGACGCGCTTCTCGCTGAGTACCGCGAGCGGCTCAAGGATGCCCGCGTCCAGGCAGATGAGATCGTCGCCCGGGCGCGCAAGGCTGCCGAGACGCACGAGCATGATTCGAGCGAGGAGGCACGCGCCAAGCGTGCCGAGATGCTCGAGCAGACTCGCCGCGACATCGACGCCGAGACGCGCCGCGCGATCGAAGAGATCCGCTCCGAAGTCGCCAATCTGACGGTGCTCGCTACCGAGAAGGTGACCGGTCGCGTGCTGACCGACGCCGACCAGCAGCGGCTCGTTGACGAGGCGCTCGGTGAGCTCGACTTCTCAGCGATCAGCGGCGAGCGACGGAACTAGTTCAAATGGAAGCGATCGCCCAGGTCTACTCGCGCTCCCTCTTTGAGGTCGCGAGCGAGCAGAATCATCTCGAGCTCGTGCGCGAGCAGCTCGGTCAACTGGCCGACGCTCTGAGCGAAAACGAAGAGCTGAAGCTGTTCTGCTTCTCGCCCTACTTCTCGACCGAGGAGAAGAAGGCTGGCCTGATGAAGGCGATCGATGGCGCCGACCCGGCAGTCGAAAACTTCCTGATGCTGCTGACTGAGAACCAGCGGCTGCCGGTGATCTTCCGCGTCCGCGAGGAATTTGACCGGCTCTGCGACGAGGCGGAGGACCTGCTCGCCGTAACCGTCACCAGTGCAGTAACGCTCGATCCGGCAGTTGTTAGCCGGATCGGTGATCAGATCGGCCGTCAGACCGGCCGCAAGATCGAACTTGAAGAAGAGGTAGACCCAGCAATCGTTGGCGGCTTCATCGTCCGCGCCGGCGACTCAATTCTTGACGCATCAATCCGTAACCGACTCGAGCAGCTTCGAACAGAGGTCGCACGCGCTTAGGGGCGCTGCGAATCCAAGGAGAAGATAAGAAAACCATGCAGATCAAGCCCGATGAGATCACAAGCATCCTCAAGTCCCGCATCGAAGGCCTGGAGGCCGGCGGAGCTGAGCTGACCGAGGTCGGCACAGTGCTGTCGATCGGTGACGGCATCGCCCGCATCCACGGGCTCGAGAACTGCCAGTCGCTGGAGATGCTCGAGCTGCCCCACGGCGTTACCGGCCTCGCACTTAACCTCGAATCCGACAACGTCGGCGCCGTCCTCTTCGGCAACTGGACCGAGATCGTTGAAGGCGACATCGTTAAGCGCACCGGCCGCCTGCTTGAAGTTCCGGTTGGCGACGAACTACTGGGCCGGATCGTCGATCCGCTGGGGCGGCCGCTCGACGGCAAGGGCGCACTTAACACGACCGAGACTCGCCTCGCTGAGTTCAAGGCTCCGGGCGTCGTTCAGCGCCAGCCGGTCACCGAGCCGATGCAGACGGGCCTCAAGGCGATCGACTCGATGATCCCGATCGGTCGCGGTCAGCGCGAGCTGATCATCGGTGACCGCCAGACCGGCAAGACCTCGATCGCGATCGACACGATCATCAACAACAAGGACAGCGAGCTGGTCTTCGTTTACGTCGCGATTGGCCAGCGGATGGCGACCGTTGTTCAGCTAGCCGAGACGCTCGCTGAGGCCGGCGCTTTGGAGCGCACGATCATCGTTGCTGCGGCAGCCGATGAGTCGGCTCCGATGAAGTACCTCGCTCCTTACGCCGGCTGCGCGATGGGTGAGTACTTCCTCTACAAGGGCGGCCACGTTGTCGCCGTTTACGACGACCTCACAAAGCACGCCTTTGCTTACCGCCAGATGTCGCTGCTGCTGCGCCGCCCGCCGGGCCGCGAGGCATACCCAGGCGACGTCTTCTACCTCCACAGCCGCCTGCTCGAGCGTTCGGTCAAGCTGAGCGATGAGCTCGGTGGCGGTTCGCTTACGGCGCTGCCGATCATTGAGACGCAGGCCGGCGACGTTTCGGCTTACATCCCGACGAACGTGATTTCGATCACCGACGGCCAGATCTTCCTTGAGCCGAAGCTCTTCAACTCCGGCGTGCGACCAGCGATCAACGTTGGTATTTCGGTCTCACGCGTCGGTGGTAACGCGCAGATCGCGCCGATGAAGAAGATCGCCGGTCGTCTCAAGATCGAGCTCTCACAGTTCCGCGACCTTGAGGCCTTCGCCCAGTTCGGCTCTGACCTCGACGCCGACACGCAGCGCACGCTGGCTCGTGGTGAGCGGCTCGTCGCAACGCTCAACCAGGCTGAGCGTGATCCGCTGGCGATCGACATTCAGGTCGCACAGATCTTCGCCGCGACATCGGGCGCGCTCGACCGAATCACGGTTGAGCGGATCCCAGAGTTCCTTGACGGGCTGACGCAGCGCGTCCGCGCTGAGGACACAGCGACGCTCGACAAGATCAAGAGCGGCGACTGGTCCGACGAAACGCAGGCCGCGTTGACGAAGATCGTCACCGGTTTCGCCGACGACTTTGGCTACGACCTCGACGAAGAGGGCCAGCCGATCATTGAGACCGGCGTTGGCGACACGACGCGCGGCGAAGAGGGTCTGCGCGCAATTGAGAAGGCCGAAACGGAGGCAGCGGCGACCGCGATCTAACGCGCGCCGCAAGCTCAGCAAATGTCCCAGCGGGACGTAAAACAGCGGATCGAATCCGTTAAGAACATCCGCAAGATCACGAGCGCGATGCAGATGGTCGCGGCCGCACGGCTGCGCCGAGCTGAGCAGCGGATCGCAGCGCTGCGCCCGTACGCTGGTGCGATCCGCAGGATGACGCGCCAAGCTGCCGCCGCTGCCGGCGGCGAGGTTGCTGGCAACCCAATTCTGCAAGAGCACGAGAAGCTTGAAACGGCGGCAATCCTGCTCGTCACAGGTGACCGTGGCCTGGCCGGAGCTTTCAACTCGCAGATCATCCGCGCTGGGCTACTCGCCGCCGCTGAATACGAGGCTGAAGGCGTCAAGGTGCGCTTCTACGCCGTCGGTCGCCGTGGCGTCTCGTCGCTGATCTTCCGCAAGCTTGACCCAGCCGGCCGTTACGTCGGCTTCACCGACCGCCCGGGCTACGCAGACGCACGCCACATCGCCGGCGAACTGATCGCCGCTTACGTCGATGACGAAGTTGATCGCGTTGAGATCTTCTACAACGGCTACGTCTCAGCGCTGACGCAGGAGGTCCGCCGCGAAGTGCTGCTGCCGCTTCAGCAGGCAACAGTCGACGAGGAGATCGCGAAGGCCGAAGAGGAGAGCGACGGCAGCGAGGTTCATCACGCACTGGTCGAGTACGAACCTGACCCGGCTGAGATCCTCCAGCGCTTGATCCCCGACTACGTTGAAATCTCGGTCTTCCGCGCGCTGCTCGAATCGACCGCGTCGGAGCATGGCGCCCGCATGACAGCGATGCGCAGTGCTTCCGAGAACGCCGCCGAGGTCATCGACGACCTCACGCTGGAGATGAACCGTGCCCGTCAAGCAGAGATCACGCAGGAAATTATGGAAGTCGTTGCCGGCGCTGAGTCGCTGACCTGATCACAATCAAATCAGAGGAACAAATGGAATCTGAAAGCAGTAATACAGGACGCATCGAAGAGGTCAAGGGAGTCGTCATTGAGGCTTCCTTCCCTGGCTCGTTGCCTGAGATTAACCACGCCATCACTGTCGAGCTGGGCGGTGAAACGCTGGTCTGCGAAGTGCAGCAGCAGCTCGGCGACGACCGCGTCCGCGCGGTCGCGATGGACACGACCGACGGCCTTGCTCGTGGCACCGCGGTGACCGATACGCACGGGCCGATTACGGTCCCAGTCGGCGAGCAGACGCTCGGCCGCATCTTCAACCTGCTCGGCGAAACAATCGACGGCGGACCTGAAATCACGGTCGACGAACGTCGTCCGATCCACCAGCCAGCCCCTGACGTTGAGGATCTAACGCCAACGACCGAGATGTTCGAGACCGGCATCAAGGTGATCGACCTGCTCGCGCCTTACGCCAAGGGCGGCAAGGTCGGCCTCTTCGGCGGCGCCGGCGTTGGTAAGACGGTTCTGATTCAGGAGCTGATCCACAACCTCGCTAAGGAGCACGGCGGCCTCTCCGCGTTCTGCGGCGTCGGCGAGCGCTCGCGTGAAGGAAACGACCTCTGGCTCGAGATGAAGGAGTCCGGCGTGATCGACAAGACGATGCTCGTCTTCGGTCAGATGAACGAGCCTCCAGGAGCTCGTATGCGCGTCGCGCTTTCGGGCCTGACGATGGCCGAGTACTTCCGCGATCAAGGCCAAGACGTGCTGCTCTTCATCGACAACATCTTCCGTTTTGTCCAGGCCGGTTCAGAGGTTTCGGCGCTGATGGGCCGGATGCCTTCGCAGGTTGGTTACCAGCCAACGCTGGAATCGGAGATGGGTCAGCTACAGGAGCGAATCACCTCAACGCGCCAAGGTTCAGTCACCTCGGTGCAGGCGATTTACGTTCCTGCCGACGACCTCACCGACCCGGCGCCGGCCTCGGTATTCGCCCACCTCAACGCGACGACCGTGCTTTCACGTTCGATCTCGGAGAAGGGCATCTACCCGGCCGTCGATCCGCTCGACTCAACCTCGACGATCCTCAAGGCCGACGTTCTCGGCCAAGAGCATTACGACGTCGCGACCCGCGTCAAGGAGATCCTGCAGCGTTACAAGGAGCTTCAGGACATCATCGCGATCCTCGGAATCGACGAGCTCTCAGAAGAGGACAAGATCACCGTGCAGCGCGCACGCAAGGTCGAGCGCTTCCTCTCGCAGCCATTCAACGTTGCCGAGCAGTTCACCGGCACGCCCGGTGAATATGTGCCGGTCGCTGAGACCGTGCGCTCGTTCCGTGAGCTGATCGAAGGCGTCCACGATGACGTGCCTGAGTCGGCCTTCCTGCTGAAGGGCACGATCGAGCAGGTCGTCGAAGCAGCAGCCAAGGACCGCTAGCAGCGAGCATGGCCCGCACTCCATTCCAAGTTGAGGTGTTGACGCCTGAGGGGCCGATCTTCAGCGGTGAGGTTGAGATGGTTTCAACCCGCACCGAAGTCGGTTCGATCGGCATCTTGGCGAATCACACGCCGCTGCTTGGAATGCTCGCGCCGGCTGAGCTAAAGCTCTACATCTCGGAGAGCGAGATCGTTAGCTTTGCGCAAGGTGAGGGCTACATCCAAGTTGCTGACAACCACGCATTGGTGCTCGTCGAAGAGGCGATCAAGCCAGACGAGCTAGTCCGCGAAGATCTTCAGGCCCAGATCGACGCTGCTGAAGCTGCGATCGCTGGGGCCGAGCCTCACACCGAAGCACAGAAGAAGGCGCTGCGCGATCAGCGCCGCGCGAAGATCTTCTTCGGCATCCTCGAAGCCTAAGCGCTGCTAGATCAGTCAGCTTTGAGGCCGTAGCTGGCGGCGGCCGCTGTCAGCTCGTCTAGGCCGAACGCCTGCACCGGGCCGAGCGCACCTGACGCGCTGACCTTGCCGGTAGCAACCTGCTCGGCGCCCCAGGCGAGAAAGTCGGCCGTCAGGTCGTAGCCGTTGGGGCCGTTCAGTCGAACCGAGCTGAGCTCGTTCCCGGCCCGGTCGTAGGTGACAGCACAGATGATCGAGCGCGAACCGGCGCGGGCCGCCGCGTCTGGGCCGCCGGTTGAGCCGGTGACGAACTTCGAACTGAGCGCGCCTAGGCCGGCGCGGACGCCGGGGATCTTCGTCACGGCGGCGCCGCCGGCTGAGAAGAGCTGCATCGGCTTCGTCATCGAGCCAAACCAAGCGAGGTAAACGCCAACTTCCTGCAGCTGCGGGTCGATCTGGGGGAGGCCAAAGTGTTCGCTGCCGCCGATCGAAACTCCGTCGGCGCTGTGGCCTGCGCCGGTGTCAAAGCTGCGGATCTCTTTTGCGCCGCGCTCTGTCACGAGCCTGCCACCGCGCCAAGCGAAAGCCGGCTCAAAGGCGACTCCGGCTGCGCTCGCTCGAGTGCCACCACTCATCCCCGATGTGGAGCCGCCGCCCTCGTTCTCCCAGCAGTAGCCGATCTCGACTCTGTGCGCTTCGTGGCCAGCCTCCCGCAGCGCCAGTGCGCCGGCGAGGTTGCCGGGGACGTAGTCGTAGCCCATCGCTGTAAGCAGCACCGTCCCGGCAGATTGCGCGCGTGGCCCGGCCTGCTCGAAGACGCGGCGGATGAACGGCCCTTCGCCGGTCGAGTCGAGGTAGTGAGCGCCGGCGTCGAGCGCGGCGTCAAGCGCTGGCTGGCCGAAGCGCATGAACGGGCCGACGGTGCTGACCAGCACGTCACCCTTCTCAACCAGCGCGCGGACGCTAGCCGGGTTATCGACGTCGGCGATCTGCAGCTCAAGCCCGCCGAGCTCGGCTGACAGCCGCTCGAGCGGCTGGCGGCGGCGGCCGGCGAGGACCGGCGTCATTCCGCGCGCGACCATCTCGCGCGCCGTCAGGTCGCCGGTGTAGCCGCTGGCACCAAAGAGAACGATTCGTGAGCTCATAGCTGGGACTCTATCCTCCGTAGGAATGGACGAGCTCGCTCTTGCCGAACGGCTGATTGCCTATGACACCTCGAAAGAGGATGGCCTGCGCGCAGCCGCCGAGTTCGTTAAGGGCTGGCTCGAAACGCGCGAGGTGCGCGTAAGCGCCCGTGAGCACGAAGGGTTGCCGGTGATCATTGCTGACGCCGGGCCGCTCGACGGGCCACTAGTAGTCCTCCACGGCCACCTCGATGTCGTCCCAGCCTTCGCCGAACAGTTCGTGCCACGCGTCGAGGGCGACCGCTTAATCGGCCGCGGCGCCTACGACATGAAGGGTGCTCTCGCCGCGTTGATCTGCGCCGTCCAGGATGCGAGCCTTCAGGACGCAGTCAGGGTACGGCTGATCTGCGTTCCAGACGAGGAGTCAGAGAACGTTGAGAATCGCTCGACCGCCGTGCTCGTGGGCGAGGGAATCGACGCCGACTTTGCGATTACCGGCGAACCGACCGACCTCCACATCGGCGTTCAAGCCAAGGGAGTGCTGGCGCTCAGGCTTGAGGTCGTAGGCACCGCCGCCCATGGCTCAACTCCGTGGCTGGGCGACAACGCAATCCTCAAAGCGCACGACCTTTACCGGCGGATTGAGACTCTGCCCTTCAGCCGTCAGTCGTCTGATCTGTTCGATCGCCCGTCGATCAATCTGGCGCGGGTAACCGGCGGCGACGCCTTTAACAAGGTGCCCGACCGCTGCCAGATCGACGTCGACATCCGTTATTTGCCAGGCCAAGACCCCGATCAAATCATTGAACAGATCGAGCGAATCGATGACCTGACGATCGTGCGCAAGTTCCACCGCGTGCCTGCGATCGTCTCGCGCCAGGACCCTTACGTGTTGGCGCTGCGCGCTGCCGTCAGCTCGATCCGCGAAGGGGAGGCGCTCTCGATCGGCCGCGACGGCGCCTCGGACGCGATCTCGTTCCTCGAAGCCGGCATTCCAGCGGTTGAATTCGGCCCGCAAGGCGGTGGCCACCACGGCCCCAACGAGTGGGTTTCGATCTCCTCGCTGAAGTGCTACCGCCAAGCGCTGGCAGTCTTTATCCGTGACCTCCCGAGCTACCTCAGCGATTCAGGCGCGCCGCCAACGCTGCGCGCCGTTGAAGGTTAGATCGCGTCATCGCGATCGGGCGGCGGCTCCGGCGGGCGCTCTCGCTAGGCTCCATAAGGAGCATTTCCGCCTGTGACTAAAGATCCCAACACACCGCCTCGGCCCGGCCGCGGAGTGCTCAAGAAGGGCGCTCTCGCCGGACTTCTGATCGTCCTGCTGACCGCGACGACCGTCGCCTCGGCCGCGTTGCTTGAGGTAGATCAGCTGGTCAACATCGTCCGCACGCAAGGGCAGACGATTCCGGGAGTGGCCAACGCGCTCGACAACGTCGATGGCGGCGGCCCGCAGACAATCCTGCTGATCGGCTCTGACCGCCGCTTCAGCGAGCGCAAGGTGAAGGGCGGCGCGCGTTCCGACACTCTGATGCTGGTTCGCCTCGACCCGAATAAGGAAGCGACCGCGGTGATGTCGATTCCGCGCGACCTGAAGGTTGACATTCCTGGCTACGGCAGCGACAAGATCAACGCTGCCTTCTCGTTCGGTGGCCCGAAGCTCACGTTGGAAACTGTTCGAAACCTGCTCGGAATCGAGATCAACCACATCATCGAAGTCAACTTTGGTGGCTTCCAGCGTGCCGTCAACCGACTTGGCTGTGTTTACGTTGACGTCGATCACCGTTACTACCACTCCAACACAGGGCTCGCGCCGGCCGCCCAGTACGCCGAGATCAACATCAAGCCCGGCTACCAGAAGCTTTGTGGCCAGCAGTCACTCGACCTAGTTCGCTTCCGCCACGCCGACTCCGACTTTGTTCGGTCGGCGCGCCAGCAGGACTTCCTGCGCCAAGCCAAGGGCCAGTTCTCGCTCTCCTCGCTGCTCGGCGACCGCCAGGAGCTGGTCAAGATCTTCGCTCGCTACACACGCACCGACGTCCGCTCCAACGACGCGATCCTGCAGCTACTTAAGCTCGGCTTCCTCTCGTCGAAGAACCCGATCCGCGAGATTCACTTCCCGGCGGCCGACATCGCCGGGGGTACCTACCTGGGCATCTCGCCGACTGCGTTGCAAACGGCCGTCGATGAGTTCGAAAGCACGCAGGCCACCGGCGGCGCCACCCAGACCGGCGACAAGAGCAAGAAGGGGCGCAAGGCGCGCAGTAAGCAGAAGAAGAAGCTCTCCGGCGCGCTGCCGGCTGGTGTTATTGCAGCAAAGGGCGAAGGTGAGGCGCAGGCGATTACGGCTGCGGCGAAGACGCCGATGCCTGTCTACTTCGCTGCCGACCGCCTCGCCAGCGGCGGCTACAGCTCGGGCGAGTCTGACACGCCAGCGACCCGCGCCTACACGATCAAGGACCGCGCGAAGACCCGTTTTTCGGCCTACCGGATGGTCCTCTCAACCGGTGAGGCAGGCCAGTACTACGGCGTCCAGGGGACTACCTGGACTGCGCCGCCGATTCTCGACACGCCAAGCGAGACGATGAAGATGGGCGGTCGCGACTTCGAACTCTTCTATGACGGAACGCGCCTCAGGTTGGTCGCTCTGCGCACGCCGAAGGGCGTCTATTGGGTTTCAAACACGCTTTCGCAGACGCTGACAAATCCGCAGATGCTGGCGATTGCGCGCTCGCTGACGCCGCTTGGTAGCTAGCAACCGTGTTTTTCGACTGCTCGTCGGTACGCTTCGCGCCTCGCTGATGAGCAAACCTAACCGCGAAGCAATTGGAGTTATTGGGACCGGCTATGTCGGGCTTTGCACCGCTGTCGGCTTCGCCGAGCTCGGCAGCGAAGCCTGGTGCGTTGACATTGATGCCGAGAAGATCGCTGGCCTGCAGCGAGGCGAAGTGCCGATCCACGAGCCCGGGCTAGCCGAAGCGATCGAACGCAACCGCGAGCGGCTCCACTTCTCGACCGACTTGGCTGAAGCGCTAGAGCACACGCGGCTGCTGTTCGTCGCCGTCGGCACGCCGCCGACCTACTCCGGCGATGCCGATCTCAGCGCCGTCCATGCCGTCGTCGAAGCGATGCCGCCGTCTGATGAACACGCTCTGGTGATGAAGTCGACCGTTCCGGTTGGCACCGGTGCGGCGATCGAGCGGATCTTCGCTGAGCAGGGCAAGGAGGGCTTCAGCTACGTCTCCTGCCCTGAATTCCTCAAGGAGGGAACGGCGCTGGCTGACTTCCTCGACCCAGACCGCGTCGTCATCGGTGACGACGGTGGCTGGGCAGGCGACGCAGTCGCCGATCTCTACCGGCCACTGCTGAGCGCCGAGTACGACGGCAAGGGCCGCAGCGAACTGGTCCGCACCGACGTGGCGAGCGCCGAGATGGTCAAGCTGGCCGCCAACGCCTTCCTCGCGACGAAGATTTCATTCATCAACGAGATCGCGAACGTCTGCGAAGAGACCGGCGCCGATGTGACCGAGGTTGCGCTCGGAATGGGCCTCGACCAGAGAATCGGGCCGAAGTTCCTCCAGCCTGGGATTGGCTTCGGCGGCAGCTGCTTCCCCAAGGACGTCAGCGCGCTCAAGCAACTGGCGGGCAACAGCGGCTACCACTTCCAGCTGCTGGGCGCCGTGATTGAGGTAAACGAACTTCAGAAGCGCCGTGTAATCGGCAAGCTTGAAAAGCACCTCGGCTCGCTCGTTGGCAAGCGCGTTGCGCTGCTCGGCGTGGCATTTAAGCCGAACACCGATGACATGCGCGAAGCGTCATCGTTGGTGCTTGCTGCGCGCCTACAAGCCGCCGGCTCGAGCGTCACGGCTTACGACCCGATCGCTGAGGACGTCGCGGCCGAGATGATGCCCGGCGTCGAGTTTGCCGCCGACGCCCTAAGCGCGGTCGCTGGCGCCGACGCTGTTGTGCTCGTTACCGAATGGGATGAGTTCGCGCAGCTCGATCTTGGAGCGGTCGCGGCAGCGATGGCCGGCGATGTATTGATCGATGGGCGCAACCTCTTCGATCCGAAAGCGGCGGCCGCTGCCGGCCTGCGCTACGAGGGCGTCGGCCGGGCCTAAAGCGATGCGCGCCGTAATCCTCGTCGGCGGCGAGGGAACCCGCTTGCGGCCGTTGACGTCGGAGCTGCCGAAGCCGGCAGTCAAGCTGGTTGACCGGCCGATGATGGCCTACATGCTGGAGTGGTTGGCGGCCAACGGGATCGCCGAGGTCGTGATGGCCTGCGGTTTTAAGCCAGACGCGATGCGCGAGGCGCTCGGCGACGGTGGTCGCTTCGGCCTGCAGATCAGTTATGTGAATGAGAGTGAGCCGCTCGGCACCGGCGGCGCGCTGCTATTCGCCGACCAGCAGCTGCCGGACGGGCTCGGCGAGCGCTTCGTGATGTGCAACGGCGACATTCTGACCGACCTCGATCTGGCCGCTCAGATTACGGCCCACCGCGATCTCGGCGCGCAAGCGACTCTCTCTCTAGTTCCGGTGGCCGACCCGTCGAGCTTCGGTCTCGTGCGGATCGCCGACGACGGCGCGGTGCTCGGCTTCCTTGAGAAGCCTGAAGCGAGCGAGATCGACACCGACTTGATCAGCGCTGGCGCCTACGTGCTCGAGCGCAGCGTGCTCGATCTGATCGAGCCCGGTCGCGCCGTCTCGATCGAGCGTGAAGTTTGGCCCGAGCTCGTTGGCGCGGGGCTCTATGCCGTCGCCGACCGCGACGCCTACTGGCTCGACATCGGCACGCCCGACCGCTACCTCCAAGCAACCGCCGACATCCTCAGCGGCGCGGTCGAGAGCGAAGCCGGCGCGCGCCTCGACGGCCGCGGGCTGGCCATTGGCGAGCGCTGCAAGATCGAAGGCGAGCTGATCGGACCTTCCATTGTCGGCGACAACTGCACGATTGCCGCTGGCGCGACGGTAGGCCCAGGGGCGGCGCTCGGGGATGGGGTAGAGGTCGCCGCCGGCGCCAGCATCGAATCGTCGGCAGTACTCGACGGCTGCCGCATCGGCGCGGGCGCTCTGATTCACGACGCAATCATCTCTCCCGGCGCAAGCGTTGGCGATAAGGCCCGCGTTAGTGAGTTTGCCGTTGTCGGGCCGCGCGTAAACGTTGCCGGCGGAGCGACCGTCGGTGCGGGCGAGAAACTGTTCGCCGAAGAGGCTTAGAGTCGACCCTGAAGGCATCGGCCTGTCCGCTTCGGCACACTTGCCGCAAGGAGCCAATATGACCGCCGACGATTCATCCACACAGCCGCTCGACCGCGCCGCCGTCGCGAAGGTCGACCCGACCGACCAGATCGCCGATGTGCTCTCACTTCCCGAGCAGCTGCGCGATGCCGTCTTCAAAGTTGAGTCGGCCGAACTGCCGCAGGTTGATTCGCCCGGCGGCCTGCTCGTCGCTGGGATGGGCGGCTCAGGAATCGGCGGCCGCCTGGCGCGCGGAATTCTCGGCGACCAAGCTTCAAGGCCAATACTCAGCTCGGCGGGCTATTCGTTGCCGGGTTGGACTACCTCCGAGACGACAGTTCTCTGCGCGAGCTATTCGGGCGAGACGGAGGAGACGCTGGCATGCTTCGAGGCCGCTGGAATCATCGGCACGAACCGTGTAGTCGTGACGACCGGCGGGAGTTTGGCGCAGGCTGCGCGGGCCGAGGGCGTGCCGGTGATCCCGGTTGCCGGCGGGCTGCAGCCCCGCGCTGCCGTCGCTTACATGACTGTCGCCGCGCTAGAGGTTGCTGCCGCCTGCGGCGCTGGTCCGCGGCTTACTACCGAAGTTGATGTCGCGGCAGACCACCTTGAACAGCTCGCAATCGAGTGGGGGCCTGACTCGGCCGAGGATTCGCTCGCCAAGAGCCTCGCCCGTTCGATCCACGGGACGGTTCCCGTCATTGCCGGCTACGGATTGACCGAGGCGGTAGCGAGCCGCTGGAAGACGCAGGTCAACGAGAATGCCAACCAGCTCGCCTTCGCTTCGGTGTTGCCGGAGCTCGACCACAACGAGATCGTCGGCTGGGGCTCTGCCGCCAACTTTGGCCGCTTCAGCGCCGTCTTCTTCCAGGACAGCGACGACCCGCAGCGGATCGCGCGGCGGATCGAGCTAACTCGCTCTTTGATCGAAGCCGACGGCGCCTCGGTTCACGTCGTCAGTTCGATTGGTCAGACGGCTGTTGAGCGAGCTTTCTCGCTGATTCTGCTCGGCGACCTGTTCTCGACCTACCTTGCGATCTGCAACCAGCAGGATCCGGCCGATATCGCAGTGATTACGGCGCTGAAGAAGGGTCTAGCCGAGCAGGAGTAGCGGCGGCAGGCCAAATCTGGCCCAACCTTGACACAGCTTTGATAAGGTTGTCCCTCAATGGAAGCGCTAACAATCCACGAAGCGGCGCAAACGACCGGCTGGACGCCGCGAATGCTGCGCTACATCGAGCGAATCGGCCTGATCGAGCCGGCCCGCACGGAGTCCGGTTACCGCCAGTACGGCGCCGGCGAGCTGCAAAGGCTGCGCACGCTGCGCGAGCTGCTGGCTGAGCATGAGATTGGCCTAGGCGACGTTGCCTTCGCACTGAGATTGCGCCGCGACGAAGCACTCGATGGGGCGGTTGACAGCTGGCTGGAAGCCGAGCCGCAGCGCCCCGAAACCGTATCTGCTGATGAATGGCTGCGCTGGGAGCAGGAGAAGCACGCCCGCATCATCGCCGCCTTGACAACCAACGAAACAATGGAGACAGCTGCCTAATGACCACCACCGCCGTACTAACCGACAATGACTACAAGGTTGCCGACCTCGAGCTGGCCGAATTTGGCCGCAAAGAGATCCGCCTTGCCGAGAACGAGATGCCCGGCCTGATGAAGACGCGCGAAGAGTTCGCCGCCGCCCAGCCGCTGAAGGGCGCCCGCATCACCGGCTCGCTGCACATGACGATCCAGACCGCCGTGCTGATCGAGACGCTCGTCGCGCTCGGCGCCGAGGTTCGCTGGTGCTCATGCAACATCTT
>JBAXGJ010000006.1:0-19097 GCA_037139475.1 Actinomycetes bacterium | reverse complement strand
CGCTATTGCCGCCGGCGGAATCACACCTTATGAGGAGACGATCGTCAGCCGCACGACCAGCTTCAACTTCTCGCGCAAGTACCCGCTCCACGAGCTCGTCTCGCCTGCGGGCAAGGTCTACGCAATGCAGGCCTACTCGCAGATCGTTGACAAGACGCTGAAGCTGAAGGACCTTGCGGGACTCGGCTCGAAGCTGGCGCTGCCAGCCGGATGGAAGTTCCGCACGCGCAAGCTGAAGAAGGACCTGACGCTTAACACCGTAGGAGCGACGACGGTGCTCCAGGACGAGCTTCAGAACACCTACCAGCTCGAGAAGTAGTAGCTCGAAGCAGGCGCGGTGCGGCGGCGCCAAGCCGATAAGGTCGGAAGATGAACTTCGACCTTTCCGATGAACAGAAGCTGATCGAGCAGACCGCGCGCGAATTCACCGACGGCGAAATCATGCCGGTTGCGGGCGAGAACTCGGAGAACCACTTCTTCGACCGCGAGCTGGTCGGAAAGATTGCCGCCCAGGGCTTCCTCGGCGCGATCGTTCCGCGCGAATACGGCGGCGCCGGGCTCGACTACACGACCTACGCGATCATCTGCGAAGAGATCGGCCGTGGCTGCTCGGCGATGCGGACCGTCGTCTCGGTCCAAACCTCGCTCGTCTGCTCAACGATCCTCAAGTGGGGAACAGAAGAGCAGAAGCAGCGCTACCTGCCGCTGCTCTGCTCAGGCGAATGGCTTGGCTGCTTCGGCCTCACTGAACCCGGCACCGGATCAGCCGCCGCGAACCAGAAGACGCGCGCCGTGCAACAGGACGACGGGACTTGGCTGATCAACGGCGCGAAGATGTGGATCTCGCTCGGCAACAACGCCAGCCTCGCACTGATCTTCGCCCAGACCGACCCATCACTCGGCCACCGCGGCCTCGCCTGCTTCCTCGTCGAAACAGACCAGCCGGGCTTCATGCCCTCGGAGATCACGGCGAAGATGGGGCTCTGGGCTTCAGACACGGCCGAGATCGCGCTCGACGACGTAACGGCGTCAGCCGACTCAATGCTCGGCGAAGTCGGTGACGGCTTCAAGGTCGCGATGAGCGCGCTCGACTCGGGCCGTTACTCGGTCGCCGCGGGATGCGTAGGCTTGGCCCGCGCCTCGCTCGAGGAATCGGTCGCGTACGCCAACGAACGGACACAGTTCGACCGCCCGATCGCCGGCTTCCAGCTGGTCCAAGCGATGATCGCTGACATGGTCGTCAAGACCGAAGCTGCGCGGCTGCTGGTCTACAAGGCCGGGTCGGTCAAGGATGCCGGCAGGCCAAGCACATTGGAGACCTCAATCGCGAAGTACTACGCAACCGAAGCCGCAGTCTGGTGCTCGGACAAAGCAATTCAGGTCCACGGCGGCGCTGGCTATAGCCGCGAGCATCCAGTCGAGCGCTACTACCGCGACGCGCGCGTGACGACGATCTACGAGGGCACGTCGCAGATCCAGCAGCTAATCATCGGCCGCGCCGTCACAGGGCAGGACGCGCTCAAGCCGATGACGGTCGAGAACGCCTAAGCGCTGCGATGGACTCCGGCGCCGAAGTTCGCTGGACAGAAACTGATTCACCGCTCGGCTCTCTACTGCTGATCGAAGGCGACGGCAGACTGCTCGCAGCAAACTTTCTCGACGGCGCCGATGCACGCAGCACGGCTGAACAGTTCGCAGCGGCTCGCAACGCGCGTGCAGACGAGCAGCCGGCGGCGCTGGCAGCGCTTAGCGATCAGCTTGACGCTTACTTTGCCGGCTCTCCAACGCAATTTTCTGTAGCGATCGACTGGGGCCAGTTCGAGCCGTTCCAGCGCAGCGTGCTGCAGCGCTGCGCAACGATCGAGTACGGCGACCGGATCAGCTACGGCGAACTGGCCGAGGAGATCGGTGCGCCCCGGGCGGCGCGCGCCGTCGGCAATGCGCTGCGGTCTAACCCAATCACGATCGTTATTCCCTGCCACCGCGTCGTCCGTTCCGACGGCAGCCTCGGGGGCTACGGCGGAGCGGACAGCGAGCAGCGCAAGGCAACGCTGCTGGACTTGGAACTAAGCAGCGCCGCGGCCGCGGCTTAAGCCTGCGTACTGCCGTACTGCTCGGCGGCGAGATCGTCGCCGGCAACCCCGGCCGGAGTTTCGATCTGAGGCGTGTCACGCAGGTACCACTCGGCGTCGAGCGCCGCTTGGCAGCCGAGCGCAGCGGCCGTGACTGCCTGGCGATAGGTGTGATCGACGAGGTCACCAGCGGCAAAGACTCCCGGCAGCTTGGTGCGAGTTGAGCGCCCCTCTGTAATCACGTAGCCCTCGTCGTCGATCTCGACCATCCCGGCAGCAATCTGCGACTGCGGCTCGTGGCCGATCGCGATGAAAGCTCCTTGGGTAGGCAGGATCTGCTCCTCGCCGCTCTCAGCATTGAGCAGCTTGACGCTCTCCAGTGCTCCGTTCTCACCGGCCTCAAAGCTCTCGACCGTGAACGGCGTAGCCCACTCAATGTTCTCGGTCTCGCGCGCGCGGTCGAGCATGATCTTCGAGGCGCGAAACTCGCCGCGGCGGTTGACGATCGTGACCTTCGAAGCGAATTTGGCGAGGAAGATCGCCTCCTCCATCGCCGAGTCGCCGCCGCCGACGATGATCGTCTCTTTATCGACGAAGAACGCGGCGTCGCAGGTAGCGCAGTATGAAACGCCGCGGCCCGATAGCTCGTCCTCGCCTGGCGCGCCGATCTTCTTATGCTCAGCGCCCATCGAGAGGATCACCGTGCGTGCCTGATACTCCTGCTCGCCAACCCAGACGCGGTGCACGCCGCCGGGCTGGTCGGAAAGCTCAAGTTTGGTTGCCAGGTCGGTGATGAAGCGGGTACCGAACCGTTCGGCTTGGTCGCGCATCGTCTGCATTAGCTCGGGGCCCTGAATGCCATCGCGGAAGCCGGGGTAGTTCTCGACCTCGGTCGTCTGCTGCAGCAGGCCACCCCACTGCCAGCCTTCGATTACGAGCGGAGAGAGGTTGGCGCGGGATGTGTAAAGCGCCGCTGTGTAGCCGGCCGGACCGCTGCCAACAATGATTACGTTCTCGATCTCGGCCATGCTTTTCTCCACTCAGGTTGCGGGTGACTTTACTTTGTATAGCGTAGCTGGTTTGTCGCGACCTTCCTCGCGCCAGCCCTGAACCGTGCGGCGCAACTGGAAGTATGCGATCGCGCCCGGAATCGTAGGCAGCCAGAACGAGAACGCTCGGTAGCTAAGCACAGCGACGATCGCAAGGCTGCTGGGAACACCGAAAGCGATCAGCACGCCAATCATCCCTCCCTCGACGCCACCAATGCCCCCCGGCAGCGGCAACAGGTTGGCGAACATCCCGATGTAATACGACATCACCAGCACTGCAAACGGCGGCGGGTCACCGAAGGCATGAAAGGCGGCCCAGAGCGTGAAGATGTCGAAGTACCACCAGATGATCGCGCCAAAGACCGCGCCGTCACGCTCGCGAATGATCAACAGCGCCTCGCGAACGCCGACCGCGAGCGCGTCGGGCACCGGCGCCAGCTTCGTGACGAGCCGCCCGAACCAACCGGAGTCCTTGGCCCAGTGCTCGATGCGGCGGTCGATCTGCTCCGGAATCAGCGTGCAGGCGAGCGCAAGGATGATCGCGAGCCCGCCGATGATCGCTGGCACGATCGTCAGCGCGAAGACGCCACTGCCGTTGAAGGCTCCGAGGTAGAGCCCGACCCCGGCGATTAACAGCGTGAACATGTAAACCGCGTAGAGGATTACGTACTGGGCGATCATCCTCGTAGCAACGGTGCGGCCCGGCATCCCTGAACGGCGCAGCGCCCAGGCAGTCAGAATCGCGCCGCCGGCGCCAGCGGCAGCGAAGAGCCGCGCGGCAACCAGACCGGCCATCGTGATCTGGTAGCTGACCGCCCAATTGATTCGTTTGCTGCCGCGCACGAAGACTCCACGGAAGAGCCAGATATAGCCGCCGAACGAGATCAGCTCGAAGATCGCGCAGACGATCAGCCACTTCGGATCGCCGTCCTGAATTCGGTCCCAAGTTTTGTTGATACCAGCGATCTGCGGCAGTCCGAAGTAAAGAAATACAACTACTGCGAGCGCGAAGCAACCGGCGAAGAATGCGTGGCGGCGGGAGAGGCGCCGCGTTGGCATCTGCTCGTCGTCGCCGACCTCAGGAGCTAGCTCGTCAACCTCGCTCTGAGGCAGTTCCATCAGGCACCCTGGGCGCGGTGCTCAAGACCTTGGATCAGGCGCGAGACGCCCTCTGCGAACGGACTGAGCCGTGGCGCTGCTGTGCGAAGCCCTTCGACCAGCGCGAGCCCTGCGAGCAGGTCGATGACGTAGTGCTCGCCTAGGTAGACGAGCGCAAAGCCAAGCGTTCCGGCGTAGATCCAAGCAACCGTTCCCTCGGCGCGACCTACGTCGGAAAGGACGTGAGCGGACATCACCGATGTTGCGAAGTGAAGTGAGGGCATTGCGGCTAGTGGGTTGCCTGCCAGCCCATCGTAAAGCGTCGGCCAGCGGCCGCGCCAGAACTGTTCGCCGTAGTCGATCATCATCCGCCGCAGGCCAAGTTTGGTGCGCGCGACGTCGCCGCCAAGGCGACCCTTCTGCGCCGCGTACCAAGGCGGCGCGGTCGGTACCAGCCAGTAACCGACCAGACCGAGGTCGAAGGTGCCGTAGATCATCGCCGCAGCTTTCGGGAACTGGTCACGGCGCCTAAAGAAGACGTACGCGACGGTCGCGTGTGGGACGAGAAACCAGATCCAGTGAGCCCATACGAGCAGCTTCTCGGGCGCCCGAATCTTCCCCGGGTCGGCGAACGCCCGCTGGAGACGAACGCCTGGCAATTCGCCCAAACCGAGCCAGCGATCGACCGTCACGGGGTAGTCAACGAATGCGCGCCGCTCCAACTCTTCAGGGTCGTCGGCCGGCATCTCGTAGGTCGCGAAGTAGGCCCACATCTGAAGGATCGAGACAGCAACATCGCGTTTAGCTGAGCGCGGCGTCGCTACACAGAGCGCGACCGGCGCGCTCCATGCCGATGCCAGCACGGCGGCCTTGGGGAGCTTCACACGGCGGCGCAAAAGCGGCGCAGCAACGCCGACGGCAACCGTTGCCATTGCCGCTATCCGCAGGGCTTTCGAGGGGCTCAAGGTTGGCGCAGTATACGGTTGAGGGGTGCAGCTAGGCGGGCAAACAATCGCAGTCACCGGCGCTGGCGGCTTCATCGGAGAGGCTCTCTGCCGAAGGCTTGCATCCGAGGGCGCACGCGTAGTTGGAATCGACGTCCGCGCCGAGAGGCGGGCAGACGTCGAGGCAACCGGCGCGCGCTTCGTCGCCTCCGACGTGCTCGACGAGGGCGCGATCGCCGCTGCGCTGGGCGGCTGTGATGGACTGATCCACACCGCCGCGATCGTCGGCGACTGGGGCTCGATGGAGCACTTCATCGAGGTCAACGTTCGCGGCAGCCGCAACGTCTTCGACGCCGCCGAGGCCGCAAACATCAAGCAGATCGCCCACCTCTCATCGGTCGCCAGCTGGGGCTACGAGTTCAGCAGCGATCTCGAAGAAGAGGCGGCGCCGCGTGCCAGCGGCGCACCCTACGCCGACACCAAGGCGGCTTCGGATTACCTTGCGCTTCGGCGCGGTGCGGCCGTCGTCCGGCCAGGCGACGTCTATGGCCCCGGCTCAGTGCCTTGGGCGATCCGGCCGATCGAAGCGCTCCGCGCCGGCAGCTTTGCGCTACCAGGAAAAGGCGATGCGCTGATGACTCTGGTCTACATCGACGACCTCGTCGACTGCATCCTGCGCGCGCTGAGCACCCCTGAGGCCGCAGGCCAGGCCGTCACCGCCTGGGACGGCGTGCCAATTACAACCTTGGACTTCTTCGGTCGCTACGCACAGATGCTCGGGCAGAAGAAGGTACGCACGGCGCCGGCGCCGCTAATCGAAGTGTTTGCCTTCGCGGCAGAGAGCTTCGCGAAGCTTCGCGGCACGCAGCCAAGCGTCAGCCGCGAGGCGATCCGCTATGTCTCAAGGCAGGCCGTTTACCCAAACACGCGCGCCCGTGAATTGCTCGGCTGGGAGCCTCAAGTCGACTTCGACGAGGGAATGCGCCGGACCGAACGCTGGCTACGCGCAGAGGGATTGCTGGACTAAAGGTTCGCGGCGCAGAAGCGAACGAAGGAGCCGATCACCGGGCTTGTCGGGTCGGCTTCAGGGTGCCACTGCACGCCGAGCACGAAACGACGGTCTTTCATCTCGATCGCTTCGGGGAAGTCGTCGTCGACCGCCCAGCCGGTGACCGTCAGCCCGTCACCGACGCGGTCCACTCCCTGATGGTGGTGCTGCATCGCCGAGTGAACCAGCTCGCCAGCGACCGCCGCGGCCAGCGAGTCGTCGGCTAGGCGGACATCGTGTTCGCTGCCTTCGAACGAACCGGGGTTTGGGCGGTGGTAATCAGGTAAGTCTTGGATCAGAGTGCCGCCGCGGGCCACGTTCAGCAGCTGCATCCCCCGGCAGACGGCGAGGAGCGGCAGGTCGGACTCAACCGCGGTGTTAATCAGCGCCATTTCGCTGCGGTCGCGTTCAATTCTCGAGCCCTCGTGCTCGGGCGCCGGTTCTGCGCCGTAGAGCGAGGCATCGACGTCGGGGCCGCCAGTCAAGAGCAGGCCATCGACGGCGGCCAGAACCTCTCCCGCGACACCGTCGTCGAACGATGCGTCGGGCGGTAGCAGCATCGCCACGCCGCCTGCTTGCTGAACCGCCTCGACGAAGATCTGTGGCACCAGCGCCGCCTCCGCGTCCCAAAGGCTCCAGCGGGCCTGCTCGACATATGCACTGATCGCGATTAGCGGTCGTCGGGCTCCCATTGGCTCAAGGCTAGAGCCACAGCCCGATCCCTGCACTGACTCCATAAGATGCGCCGATGGCCAAGTTTGAGATCGAGACCGAGTACGAGACCGTGAACCTGATGCGCAGCGGGGCGGCAGCGAAAATCGAACTGAACCGCCCTGACTCGCTCAACGCTTGGAACGGTCAGATGAGCGCCGACCTATTCGCCGCCTATGAGGTCGTGCGCGACGACGACGAGATCCGCGCCGTCGTGATCGCCGCAGCGGGGCGCGCCTTCTGTTCAGGCGCCGATCTAAAGGATGGCGCCGCCGCTGGACTCACAAAAGACGACGGCCTGCCCGACCTCGAGCGCTCACTTCACGAGCGCTACCACCCGATCATCACCGGCCTAAGGCGCCTCCCGAAGCCCGTAGTAAGCGCCGTTCAAGGCCCATGCGTCGGAGTCGGCCTCTCGCTCGCGCTCTGCGCCGATCTCGTCTACGCGACCGCGAATGCTTACTTCCTGCTTGCCTTCGTAAACATTGGCCTCGTACCCGACGGAGGCTCGTCGGCATTGATTCCGGCGCGAGTGGGGCTTGCGCGCGCCACCGAGATGGCGATGCTCGGCGAGCGCGTCGACGCCGCCAAGGCGGCCGACTGGGGATTGATCAACGGAGTCTTTGAAGCTGAGACGTTTGACGGCGAGATTGACGAGCTCTCAGAGCGCCTGGCCGGCGGGCCAACGCGCTCGTACGCTGGTTCGAAACGGCAGCTGAACAGCTGGATCTTCGGCCCGCTAGATGATCAGTTGGCACTCGAAGCATCGATCCAGCAGGAGATGGCAAGCAGCACAGACTTCGCCGAAGGAGTGCTCGCTTTCGTCGAAAAGCGAGCCACATCTTTTACTGGGCGCTAAGGCGCGCTTCCTCCCGTCCGATTCCTTTATAGGATTGCCGCTCCCGTGCGTTACCCGATGAACTCTCGCCCAGCCAAGAAAAGCATCCTCTTCGGGATCGTCCTCGTCCTCGCGCTGCTGCTGCCAGCGACGGGAGCTTTCGCCGGCGTGCTAGCGCCCGAGTCTGGTGGCGGAACACCAAACGCTGAAGGGATCCGTTCGCTCTATCTACTGATCTTCGGACTCGGCTGCGTGGTCTTCTTCGGCGTTATAGGCCTACTGATCTGGACGCTGAGGCGTTACCGCTCAAGCAACGGTGTCGTTGCCGTCAGGATCCACGGCAACAACAGGCTCGAGGTCGGCTGGACCGTTGGTGCAGCGCTGCTGCTTGTGCTGATCTCGATCGTCACCTTCCTCAAGCTCGATCAGATCAAGAACCCGCCGAACTCAAGCGCCAGCGGCCTAGCAACGCCGCGGAATGTCGCATTCAATAGTGGCCCCGCAACGCCGGCGATACCGCCGAACGGGCATTCGCTCAACATCGACGTAAACGGCCAGCAGTACATCTGGCGCTACAGCTACGCCGACACCGACACCAACAACCTCAACAACGTTTTCTCGTACGAGCAGATGGTCGTGCCGACGAACACGACGGTCAGCCTCAGCATTCGCGCCCAGGATGTCCAGCACTCTTGGTGGATCCCTGAACTTGGCGGCAAGTTCGACGCCGTCCCCGGATACACCAACTACACCTGGTTCAAGATCTCGAAGCCCGGCGTCTACAACGGCCAGTGCGCCGAGCTCTGTGGCCGCGGCCACGCAACGATGATCGCTTCGGTCAAGGCCGTCTCACCGGCCGAATTCAAGCTCTGGTACGCGAGCCAGAAGGCCGCGATCGTCTCAGCCGAGAAGCAGGCCGCTGCCGCCCGTAACGCGCTCGTGGCAAAGGATGATGCCGCGGTTAAGGCTGCCCCTCAGGATGCAGCAGTCCCAGCCGCACCAGCGCCGGTCGCCGCAATCGATGGAAAGAAAATCTTTGTCGCGGGTGTTCCCGCAACCGGCGCGCTCGCCTGCGGCTCCTGCCATGCACTCAAGGACGCCGGCACCAACGCCGCTGTCGGGCCGGCGCTGGATGTCGTACTCAAGGGCCAGAGCGCCGCGATGATCAAGGCTTCGATCCTCTACCCGAACAAGATCATCTCGAAGGGTTACGCGGCCAACATCATGCCTGCCAACTACGGCACCTCACTAACGAAGCCCCAGCTTGATGCGCTTGTCAAATACGTAAATGACGCTGTAAACGGAAAGTGATCGGCAGATGACGACGACTACAGCCGCCCCATCGAAGCAAGGAATCCCTGAAATCGTCACCAACTCGGCGGCGCCACGGCCGAGCGGCTGGCTCTCCTGGCTGACCACTACCGATCACAAGCGGATCGGGATCATGTACATCGTCGCCTCCTGGATGTTTCTCGTCATCGGCGGTGTTGAAGCGCTGCTGATCCGCCTCCAGCTGGCAGTCCCCGACAACACGCTGCTTTCGCCGCAGACCTATAACGCGCTCTTCACGATGCACGGCACGACGATGATCTTCCTCTTCCTGATGCCGATGATTGCCGGCATCGCCAACTACACCGTGCCGCTGATGATCGGCGCGCGCGACATGGCTTTCCCGAAGCTCAACGCGCTCTCGCTCTGGCTCTTCATCGCCGGCGGCATCGTCTTCTACGGGTCACTGCTGTTCAGCCCCGCTGAATGCGGTTGGACCTGTTACGCGCCGCTCTCAGAGACAGCCTTCTCGCCATCGAACGGCGTTGACTCTTGGATCTTCCTGATCCACCTGACCGGCATAGCTTCGTTCATTGGCGCGCTCAACATCTTCGTCACGATCACCAACATGCGCGCGCCCGGAATGAGCTGGGGCCGGATGCCGCTCTTCGTCTGGACGATGCTGACGCAGGCAATCCTGCTGATCATCTCGATCCCTGTGATTGCCGGCGCTGTGACGCTGCTGCTGACCGATCGCCACTTCGGAACCCACTTTTACGACCCGTCAAACGGCGGCTCACCGCTGCTCTGGCAGCACCTCTTCTGGTTCTTCGGCCACCCCGAGGTCTACATCCTCGTCCTGCCTGGCTTCGGCGTGATCTCGGAGATCCTGCCGGTCTTCTCGCGCAAGCCGATCTTCGGCTACAAGGCGATCGTCGCCGCGACGCTTGGAATCGCCGTGATCGGCACGCTGGTCTGGGCACACCACATGTTCACCGTGCCGCTGCCGTTCTACTTGCTGATCTTCTTCATGCTCGGCACCTACCTCGTCGCGATTCCAACAGGAGTCAAGATCTTCAACTGGATCTTCACGATGTGGCGTGGCGCAATCGAGTTCCCGGTCGCGATGCTCTACTCGATCGGTTTCCTTGCGACCTTCCTGCTCGGCGGGATCACAGGGATCTTCCTCGCCACCTTCCCCGTCGACTGGCAGCTCCACGACACCTACTTCGTCGTCGCTCACTTCCACTACACAATCGTTGGTGGCGCCGTCTTCGCAATGATGGCCGGGCTCTACTACTGGTTCCCGAAGATGACCGGACGGATGATGGACGAGAAGCTCGGCAAAGTCAGCTTCGGGCTGACCCTCGGCGGCTTCTGGATCACCTTCCTGATCCAGCACTCTGCAGGCCTAAGCGGAATGCCGCGACGCGTCTACGAGTACGCCGACGTGAACAACCTTGGCCTCTACAACATGATCTCGACGATCGGGTCATTCATCCTCGCGCTCGGCGTGCTGCTGACGATCGTCAACATAGTCCAGAGCCTGAAGAAAGGCGCAAAGGCCGGGCCCGATCCATGGCGCGGAAACACGCTCGAGTGGTTTACGCCCTCCCCTCCACCGGTCAACAACTTTGACGTCGTTCCCCGCGTGCGCTCAGTCGAGCCGATGCAGGACATCCGCCGCCAGATCGAACGGCAAGACCGCGTTGGCGATGAGGCCGGCGTAGCGGCCGGGAGTTAGCGCCGCCGCGATGCCACAGGTGGTTACAGACTCGGGCTCAGCCGCGGCGATCGCCCCCTCGGTCGCGCGGCAGCGGATCAACGACTACGTCGCGCTGACTAAGCCGAAGGTCCAAAGCCTGCTGCTGTTCACGACGCTCGCCGCGATGCTGATCGCAGGGCGCCCGTCGATCGCGCTGATCATCGCGACGCTGATCGGCGGCGCGATGTCGGCTGGAGGCTCAGGCGCGATCAACCACTGGTACGACCGCGACGTTGACCTGCTGATGGAGCGCACCGCCGACCGACCGGTCGCCTCAGGGCGGATCTCGCCGCGCGCCGCGCTGAGCTTCGGGCTGATCCTCGGCGCCGCGTCGCTGATTTGGCTGGCGCTGCTCGTGAACCCGCTTGCAGCTGCGCTCTCGTTCGCCGGTTTCGTCGGCTATGCAGTCGGCTACACGATGTTGCTGAAGCGCCACACTTGGCAGAACATCATCTGGGGTGGCGCCGCAGGCGCTGTGCCGCCACTGGTCGGCTGGGCGGCCGTTACAGGTTCGCTCAGCGGCCTTGCAATCTTCCTCTTCTTCATCGTCTTCTTCTGGACGCCGCCGCACTTCTGGGCGCTCAGTCTGCTGATGAAGGACGACTACGAGGCAGCCGGGATCCCGATGCTGCCCGTCGTCCGCGGAGAGGATGAAACGCGTCGCCAGATCCTGCTCTACTCGGTGCTCCTCTATGCCGTCTCGCAGCTGCCGTTCTGCGCCGGTGGGCTCGGCGTTCCTTATCTAATCGTCTCGCTCGGGCTTGGTTTGACGCTGATCGTGATGGCCTGGCAGTTGCGCCGCCGGGCCGACCGCGCTTCCGCCCTTCGGCTCTACCTCTTCTCACTGCTCTACCTAGCCGTCTTGTTCGCAACGATGGTCGCCGACGTCTGGCTGTAAGCTTCAAGCTCAAGTCATGGATAAGAACCTCGCCCGCAAAAACAACCGTGCCGGACTGCTGATCACCGCGATCGGCTTCGTCATGTTCGGCCTCTCTTTCGTCGCTGCGGCGCTCTACATCTCATGAGCGATCAGCTGCAAGACGCAGAGCCTGCGGGCGAAAAGATTCGCCTCCCCGGCGGTAGCCTTCAGCCGGTTCTAGTCGCAGTGGGGCTCTCATTACTCCTGATCGGCGTGCTCGGCATGTGGTATCTGAGCGTGATCGGCCTGCTAATCATGCTCGCCGCGATCTACGGCTGGATCCGTGACGCAATTCGCGAAAACCGCAAGCTTCCAAGCGGCCACTAGCGCTAGCTGTCGCTGGCCGCGGTAGGCGCGCCAACGGCCGCGGCGGCCGATTCAATCTCGACGTAACAGCGCACTAGGTCACGCATCGAGAGCATCCCAATTAGCTCACCGCCGCTGACTACCGCGAGGTGACGGAAGCCATGACTAATCATTGTCTCGGCGGCATGATCGAGCGACCAGTCAGGGGCTGCAAAGATCACATCGCTGGCCATGTGCGCTTCCACGAGTTCCTCGTCGGGCGACTCGCCAGCCCCGAGCGAGAGCATGATGTCGCGCTCGGTGATGATTCCTGGACCTTGCCGTTCAGGGTCATGGACAACGGCCGATCCAATGTGCCTCGCGGCCATCAGCGTCGCGACCTCTCGCAGCGTGTGGCCCGGACCGACAGTCAGAACCGATTCACTCATCGCTTCGCTGACCTTCATCGACATAGGAGCTCCTCCACTTTCGACTCTGCGCCGACCATAACCGCTCGCCCGCGCGATGTCCACAAGACCCCCAAAACACCCCGTTTGGCAGGCTTTCTTGATCCGTAACTGAGCCTGACGCGTAACAAGATGACTATGCAAAGAGAGACAACGATTTCGCTCCGTGAAAGCCTCTACCGAGAGGTGACAGCGATAGTTGAGTACGAGTACGGCGACGAGATAACGCTTGACGAGCTGGCGCACCGGGTCGCGTCGTCACGCCGTCAGCTCCAACGAGCCTTCGCTGAGGTCGGGAAGACGACTTTCCGCCAGTACCTGACTGGAGTTCGGATGGAACGTGCCGCCGAGATGCTAATCGGCAGCGATCTAACGGTGCGCGAGGTGGCACACCGCGTCGGATATCGCCAGCCAGCACAGTTCGCAAAAGCTTTCCGCCGCCATCACGGTCTGGTGCCGTCGGATTACCGCGTTTCTGGGCGCTCACTTGACGCGCGCGACGAGCTCTCGTTGCCAGTTGCGCTCGCAGCCTAGTTGAAGCCATTGAGGCAGCCCCCGACGGCGAAGAGCGGCAACGCGTCCAACCCGCCTACGAGCACGCCTGCGTCGCCTGCGACCAGTAATCTTCTACCCCTGTGACTGGTCAATCTCATCGCGGCGCCGTTACCGCAAAGAACTGGATCGTGCTGCTCGCGATCATCGTCGTCGCCTCCGCGCTCGGCATCACTTTCATGCTCGCGCTCAGCTGGTTCCCAGCCCAAGCATCTGACGCAGCGCCGAAGATCGACGCCTTCTGGGACGTGCTGATCATCGTCTCGGTGCCGATCTTCGTCGCAGTGACGGCGATGATGCTTTTCAGCATCTGGCGCTGGCGTCAGCGCCCAGGGGAGGAAGATCTCGATGGACCTCCGATCCACGGCAGCACGAAGCTCGAAGTGATCTGGACAATCGTTCCGACAATCATCATTGCTGCGCTAACGACCTATGCCGCAATCCTGCTGGTTGACATCCAGTCCGCGCCGGCAAAGGGAACTCGCGTTGTCAACGTTAACGGCGTGCAGTTCGCTTGGGGCTTCGAAACGCAGACGCCTTCGGGCCCAGTAAAAACCTCGAAGCTCTACCTGCCGCTCAATGAGCCGGTCAAGTTCAACGTCCGCTCGAAGGACGTAATCCACGACTTCTGGGTACCCGCATTCCGGCTCAAGGTAGATGCTGTGCCTGGAATAACCACGACCTACAACTTGACGCCAACCAAGCTTGGGACTTTCGACGTTGTCTGCGCCGAGCTTTGCGGCCTCGGCCACGCCTACATGCGTCAAACAGTCACCGTTCTTACGCCGGAGCGATACAGCGCGATGATGGCCGAGCTCGCGAAGGCCGCGGGCGCAACCGCTCCGGCGGCTGGGGCCGACCTAGGCAAGCAGTCAAATGTCAGGCCCAACAAAGAGATCGTCAAGGGCTCCAGCAAGGGCATCATGCCAACTCACTACTCCTCGTCGACGACGAAGGCACAGCTAGCCGCAGCGGTCAAATACATTGACCAGAGCGTGCACGGAAAGGGATAACTGATGGCCGCGAAGATCCGACAGCCGGGCTGGTACAGGGCGCTTGCCTTCTCAATCCTCGGCGTCCTCGTCTGCCTCGGTCTAAGCACCGGGTTGCGCGCCGCATTCGCGCTCGATCCTGTCTATGACGGTGAGTCTGTGCTGCAGATCTCACTGCTGATGGTGCCGCTCTTCTTCCTCGGTGGGATTGGCTGCTTTGACTACTGGCTGCGCTGGGCGAGCGGCCGCACGGTCGTCGATGACCACGCAGACCACGGCGCTAAGAGCTGGCGTGACTACTTCAAGGTCAACACCGACCACAAAGTAATCGGCATCCAATACATCTGCGTCTCATTCTTCTTCATGTTCGTCGGCGGCTTGATGGCAATGCTGGTACGCGCCGAGTTGGCCGCCCCCGGCCGCCAGTTCGTTGACCCGAACACCTACAACGGCATTTTCTCGGTACACGCCACGCTGCTGATCTTCCTCTTTGTGATTCCCGTCTTCGCCGGGATTGCCAACTACGTGCTGCCGCTGATGATCGGCGCGCCGGACATGGCGTTCCCTCGACTCAACGCACTTTCGTTCTGGATGCTGCCGGTAGCTGGCACGATGATGCTGCTTTCGTTCCTAGCCCCTGGTGGTTCATTCGCGGCCGGCTGGACGGCCTACGCGCCGCTCTCTGTCGACGCACCAATCGGGCAAGCTTTCTTCACGATCGCGGTTCAGTTCGCTGGCGCCTCCTCGATCGCAACGGCACTCAACTTCCTCGTCACGATCATCACGATGCGTGCCCCGGGGATGACCTTCTTCCGCATGCCGCTGCTGGTCTGGGCGAACTTTTCGACATCGCTGCTGGTTGTGATCGCAACGCCGTTCATCGCAGCCTCGCAGTTCATGGTGATTCTCGACCGGGCGCTCGGCTTCAACTTCTTCAATCCTGCGGGCGGCGGAGACGTGCTGATGTACCAGCACGTCTTCTGGTTTTACTCGCACCCAGCCGTTTACATCATGATGCTTCCTGGCTTTGGAATTATTAGCGAGGTCTTAGCGACAAGGGCACGTAAGCCGGTCTTCGGCTACCGCATGATGGCCTTTTCGCTGCTGGCGATCGTGCTGCTCGGCTTCACCGTCTGGGCCCACCACATGTTTGTCTCGGGGATGTCTGACTGGATCCGAATACCGATGATGATTACGACCGCGATCATCGCGATCCCAACAGGGATCAAGATCTTCTCTTGGATCGCGACGCTCTGGCGTGGCGTGCTGAAGATGGACACGCCGATGCTCTGGGCAACAGGCTTCATCGCGATGTTCACGCTCGGCGGAATCTCCGGCGTGATGCTCGCGATGGTCCCGCTCGACATCCACGTCAGCGACACCTACTTCATCGTCGCTCACATCCATTACGTGCTGTTCGGCGGCTCGCTATTTACGATCTTCGCCGGGATCTACTTCTGGTTCCCGAAGATGACCGGCCGAATGTTTAACGAGCGGCTCGGCAAGATCCACTTTTGGCTGACGTTTGTCTTCTTCAACCTGACCTTCGCGCCGATGCACCTAATCGGCGTTCAAGGGATGCCCCGGCGCGTCTCTGATTATGCCGATCAGTTCGCGACTTGGAACATGATCATCTCGATCTCATCGTTCATAATTGGCCTCTCTTCGCTGATCTTCCTCTACAACATGATCGTCTCCTGGCGCTCCGGACCGAAGGCCGGTGCGAACCCTTGGAACTCATTGACGATCGAGTGGCAGGTCTCATCACCGCCGCCGATCTTCAACTTCGACTCGATCCCGTCGGTTGTCGGTGGCCCTTACGAGTACGGCGTCCCGGGCGCCGTTCACGCCGTATTCGACGAAGCCAAAGCTAAGCCCGTGGCGGTAGCTGCCGGTGCCTCCACCGGGGCCGGCGCGGAAGAGGCGGACTGAGCCGATGCGGACGATTCTCGTAGTCGCGAGCGAAACGCTAACCGGCGGCCCGCTGCTCGAGCGGGCGCGCGCCGAAGCGGCAGATGGGGACTTGCGCGTGGTTCTTTGCGTCCCGCGCCGCAGCACTACGCACGGAAATTTCACCTACGCCGACAATGTTTACGAAGCTGCGCAGGTTCGCGTTGACCTCGCCCGCGGCGTCCTGCGAGAGATTGGCATTGATTGCATCGGCGAGGTCGGCGACCCTGACCCCTACTCGGCGACGATCGACGCTATCGCCGAATACGACCCCGAACTAATTCTGATCTCAACGCTGCCCGAAGGCGAGTCGGGCTGGTTGGCAAATGGGGTCGTTGACCGCGTCGCCAACGCAACGCAGATTCCCGTCGAGCACATCGTCACAGAGCGCAGCGCCGGCTCACCGTTCGACGTAACGCTTGTCGTAGCCAACAGGACGACAAACAGCGACGCATTGATCGGCGAAATTCAGCAGCTGGCTAGCAGCGAGCCAGCGGGGCGTGAGCGGCTCTTCATCTTTCTTGTGCCAATCGAGGGTGGCGACGACCTAGCCGCCAAGCGCGCCCGCGCCCGTCTGACGCAGGTCGTCGACCGTGCGAAGTCGCAAGGGATGCCAGCGGCTGGCCTGATCGGCGACCCCGACCCCTACACCGCGACGATGAATGCTCTCGCCTTCTTCGACGTCGACGACATCGTCATCTCGACCTACCCCCAGACGCGATCAGGATGGCTTCGGGCCGACCTGATTGAGCGCGTCAAGAAGTCCTCAGGGCTAAGCGTTGACCACATAGTCGCCGAACCGGCGTCCGCACGGGCCGGGGCATAAGGAGAAACGATGGAAGCCGCTTCGATCCCAATTCCTGTCAGCCACGACGACGATCACCACCACGGCCCCCCGATTGCCAATCAGAGCTCGCGTGTCAACTCTGAGGTGCTCGGAATTCTGCTCTTCATTATCTCCGAGATCATGCTCTTCGGAGCGTTCTTCGCGGCCTACTTCTTCATCCGCGTTGTCTCCGCCGACGGCTGGCCTCCAGGTGAAGGGCTGCCGGTAGCTGTCGCCGCGATCAACGCCGCGGTCTTGCTGTCTTCGTCGGTGACAATGCACTGGACAGACGTCTCGGCAAAGCGCGGCAACCAAACGGCGATGAGGGTAGGCATCGTCACAACCTTCCTGCTTGGCCTCACCTTCCTCTTCATCCAGATCAACGAATACCTCCACCTTGGCTTCACACCGAAAACGAGCGCCTCGGCCTCGGTCTTCTTCGGCCTAACCGGTCTTCACGGCGCGCATGTCGTTATTGGCCTGCTGCTGCTATGGATGTCGGCGGTGCGCATCTTCAAAGGCAAGGTCGGGCCTGACCACCACCGTGGCCTAGAAGTTCCCGGCATCTACTGGCACTTCGTCGATGCGATGTGGATCGTCGTCTTCACGACGATCTATGTGCTCTAAGCGCCTTGGTTGATCAAGACGGGCAGCCGCCGCAGCAGGAGCCAGACGAGCTCTCACCAGTGGCGCAGGGGGTGCCACGGATTCTTGATCCTGTGCGCACCGAATCCGGCGCCTTCAAGGCGCTGGCATGGGTAGTCGGCAGTTGTCTGCTGGTGATCGCCGTCGCTGTGATCGCTCGCGCGCTCTAACGAACGGTGAGCTTGCCTACCATGCCGGCCTCGCGATGGCCAGGCACTGCGCAGTAGTAGACGAAGGTGCCAGCTTTGAGCGTGCCTGAGGCCTTCGAGATCCCATTCTTGAGGATTGGTGTCTCGATCCCGCCGTTTTCGATCACGATGTTGTGATCGACTCCTGACTTGTTCGGCATCTGCAGCGCGACCGGGCCGGCGGTGGCGGTCGCCGTTGGTTCGACGTAGAGCAGCTGACCGTTCGGATCGGCCGAAATCGAGAGAACGCCGTTCTTTTCGACCGCTGGCTTGCCCCCACCAGCGGGTGCGACGGCGCTCGCGAGCAGGCCTACATCCTTACCTGGCTTGGAGACAACTGTCGACACATAGGCAGCCACGTCATCGACGTCGCTGCCAGTTACGAGGTTGGCGGGCATCGGAGCGTTCTTATTGGGGTAAAGAATCTGCCCATAGACGACACCGCGGATCCCGTAGTCGCCCCAGTTCTCTCGCCGCGCTGCGGAGAATGCCTCGTCGAGGTTGGGGCCCGTTACGCCCTTTGAACCGGCGCGCGCCATCACGTGACAAGCGCCGCACTTCTGTACGAAGAGCTGCTTGCCGTTGACGAGGTTTGCACTGTCGGCCGAACCGGAGTTGTTGGTGCAGCCGGTGGCAGCGAGCATCGCCCCCGCGACGAGTCCCAAGCTGAGCGCGCTGCGCCAGCGAACGTTTAGTCGTGAATCGTTCATCGAGCCACTAATGGTATCGAGAAGAGAGGACCGCAGAGGGCTGCTTGGCGCCTAAACATCGGTCATCGAGATGGCGCGGCATTTGGCCGCGGCGCCCGATAGGATTAAGAAATGGAACCAGACCAACGCTACCGACTGCGCGAGCCTTCATCGGGGCGCGAAGTCGTGATCGAAGCAAAGCCTGGCGTGGTCTACCGCGACCAGCAGAACGGCGAGGAGCTAGAGGTCGTGGGCGAAGTTTTGCCGCTCGCGCCATCGGATTCAAAGCTCCCTTGGGCCGTTGAAAACCTACGCTTCTGCAACTTCTGCGGCGCGATGGCGCAGCGCGATCTCAACGAATGCCCCACTTGTGGCCGTCGTATGGCGCCTCCAGCTTGATCAGTCGCTACCTTTAGAAGCATGCGTTCAACTCTCGTTCTCTCCAGCTGCGCGTTGGTAGTTACCTGCGCGCTAGGTCTTTCGGCTTGCGGTGGAGATAGCCGCCCTTACGACCAGATCCCAACTTCGACGCCAGCCCTGGTACCACCGGCCGACGCCAACGACGTCGCCAGTGGCACCGGCGCAGCGACGACCACGACGCCAACGACGACGACCGACACGACCGGCGGCACCGGTGTTGATACCGGCGGCACTGGTGTTGATACCGGCGGCACTGGTGTTGATACCGGCGGCACTGGCGACACCGGTGGTGGCACCGGCGGCGATACGGGCGGTGGCGGCACACCTGCCGACACCGGCGGCATCACCCCTAACTAACGGGCCCGACTCT
>JBAXGJ010000005.1:0-19973 GCA_037139475.1 Actinomycetes bacterium | reverse complement strand
GAGGTGCTCGAGAAGCTCGGCATCACGCCGCAGGCTGTTGCTGATCGCGTCAAGGCGCTGATCGGATGAAGCTCTACGTCTGTTACGGCGCTTGGACAACCAAGTTCCTAGGCCACAAGCACCCCTGCGGCGAGGCCCACCAGGCGCTGCTCGATGCTGGCTACGACCCTGAAGTAGTGAAGGTCTACGGCCTCGGCCCGCTGCCGCTCGCGCTGCAGCCAAAGCGCCGCCAGGTCAAGGCCGTCACCGGCCGCACCTGGGTTCCGGCAATCGAGTTCGATGACGGCAGCGGCTTCGACGAGTCGGCGAAGATCATCGAGTGGGCCAAGCAGAACCCGGCTGCTGCGGCCTAGCCGCCAGCTACGTCGCGGCGCAGGAAGACGGTTAAGGCAACCGCTAGCGAAGGGATTGCGTAGGCAGCCGAAACCCATGCCGCGCGGATGATTGGCTCCCAGTCGGCGGGGGTGCGCAGCAGCCCTTGCCAGGAGTTGAACTGGGTGCTCAGCAGGTAGGGCTGGAGGCCGTCAAGGCCGGGGATGATCACGACCAGCTGGAGTAGAAGCGAGAACATCAGGGTGCCGACGACGGCTGCGGCACTGTTGCGGAAGACGGTCGAGAGCAGCAGCGCGAAGCTAGAGATCGCCAGTACCGGCATCAGGTAGACGCCGAGGCTGGCCGCCACCAGCGCCAGCCCGTGACCCGCAGTGACGGTCGTGCCGGAGAGCGTCGGGATTGGGTTGAAACCGGAAACAAGGATCCCCGCGACTGTTGCCACCGTGCCGCTAAGCAGGATTGCGAAGATCGAATAGCTGAAGGCCGCCAGCACTTTGCCGAAGAAGATCTGGCTCCGTTCAACTGAGCGAGTCAGGATCGTCTTCAGCGTGCCGTTGTTGTCTTCATTGGCGACGATGTCGCCGGAGACGAGCGCAGCTATCAGCGGGTAGAACCAGATCGAACCGAACAGCAGCGTGACGAGAGGGAAGGCGAGCCCGGTGTCCTTGACGTAGGAGCCAAAAGGAACTTCGGTCGGCCCACCCGGCTGGATCGCGACTGCGATCGAGAAGGCGACAGGCACCAGTACCGCGGCGCCGAGCCCTAAATAAGTCCGCTTCTGGGCGCGTAGCTTGCGCAGCTCCCAGCGGTAGACGGTCAGTGTTCCCGGCCGGCTCACTGTGGGCCTCCGGTCAGGTCGGCGGCCTCGTCTAGCCGCTTCGCTTCCGCTTCAGCGTCGCCTTCACCCTCGGTTAGTTCAAAGAAGAGGTCCTCGAGTGTCGCCGCGCTCGGTGCCAGCTCAAGAATCAGTGCGCCGGAGTCGGCCAGCGCGCGCGAGAGTTCGCCGATCGCTGACTCGTCGGCGGCGCGGAATTGGATCGGCGCTGCGCCGTGTCGGACGACGTCGCTGATGCCCCGGCGGTCCGAGAGCACGCGCAGAGCTACCTCGTCGTCGCTCGTCCGCAGGCGAATCGTCAGCCCTGCCGCTGCGCGCAGCTCGTCGAGCTCGCCTTCGTAGACGATCCGGCCGCTGCGCACGATCGCTACGCGGTTGCATAGCTCCTCTACCTCGGCGAGCAGGTGGCTCGAGAGCATCACGGTCATTCCCTCGGCCGATAGCCGCGCAATCAGCGCGCGCATGTCGCGCATGCCGCCCGGGTCGAGGCCGGTCGCCGGCTCGTCGAGCAGCAGTAGCTTCGGGCGGCGGATCAGCGCCGCAGCAATTCCCAGCCGCTGGCGCATGCCGTGCGAGTAGCCACCAACCTTGTCGCCAGCGCGGTCCGCAAGCTCAACTACGTCGAGCGCTTCAGCAATCCGCGACTTGGCGTCGTTGCCATCGAATGCGGCGACGAGGCGCAGGTTTGTCATTGCGTCGAGATAAGGGTAGAAGCGCGGTGCTTCAACGAATCCGGCCACATCGGCGAGCGCGTCGACCGACTTCTGAGGGTCAAGGCCAAAGACGCGCGCTTCGCCCTCGGTCGGAGTGATCAGCCCGAGCATCATCCGCAGCGAGGTCGTCTTGCCGGCACCGTTGGGGCCGAGGTAGCCGAAGACGTCGCCTTCGTTGACGGTCAATGAGACGTCATCAACCGCCGTAATCCGGCCGTACTGCTTCGTCAAGCCGCGCAGCGCTACAGGCGCTTCGCTGCTCACTGTGTTAGAGCCCGCGGGCGGCGGCGAGAGCGTCTTGCTGCGTTACCGAGCCAATCACGACGTAGCGGACGCCGTCACGGGTGAAGCTGACGATCGAGCCAAGCGCGGTGCCGAGCGCCATCCCCTCAGCGGAGCCGATCTTCGCCGTTGGAATCTGAATTGAGTCGCGCTCGGACTTTTTCGATGCGGCTGTAGCAGCTGGTGCGTCAGCCTTCGTAGCGACGCTCTCCATCACCGTGATGCCGCCAAGACCCTCGCCGTAGCGAACGACGACGCTCTTCTTTGCGCCGCGTCCGACCAGCATCACGCCGCTGCGCTGCTGCCCTGCGAGCTTGGCGGGAGCGGAGATCGTGAACGGTACCGCTGCCTGCGCCGCGCGCAGCCCTGTAATTGGGCGGTAAGCCTTCTTGCCCTTATTAAGCTTCGCGCCCCGCGCCGCTGGGCTTAGCTCTTCAACCTTGGCGTTGGCTGGCGGAGTGACGTCGAAGACCGAGGGGTCGACGGCGCCGAAGCTGACGTCGGTCGCCTCAATTGCGATCACCGGATCGTTCTGGCCACGGGCGAAGACTGCGACTCGCAGCGGCGCGCCGTTGGCTGCGTCCCAAGTTACGTCAGCGCCACCGATTAGGCCACCGTTGGCCTTCGGCTCAATCCGTGTGCTGTATGCGGGCTGCCCGGCAATGTTGTCTGGCACGGCGCCGGAGACGGCTGCGTCGCTACCGAGCTGACGAAGAACGCGCTTGACTGCCGCAACGGTCGGCGGCATCTTTGCGCCCTTGTCGGCCTTGTCCTGCTGGTCCGGCGCCATCGTTGTCTTGTAAACCGTGTTCGAAGCTGCGTGGTAGAGCCAGAGCGTGTTGCCGCTGGCAACGATCTGAACATCGCCGCCGCTCGTTTCGGATTGAAGCTCAATCCGGACGTCACCATTGTTCGAGGCCCAAAGGCGGCCGCTACCACCAGCCATCAGTGGATCCTTGCCACCAAAGCCTGTCGAGGGAAGAAGCTTGTTGGTGAACTTGATTCGCGCGCTAATGCCCTCGATCTGGGGGCCAGCGAAAGAGTCGGCAATTGCCTTTGCGAGCGGCTTGGCGGGAGGTGTCCCAGCGCCGCCGCCGGAACCTGAGGCAATCACCGCGCCGCCTACTGCGAGCGCAAGCAGAGCGCCCGAAACAGCAATCAAAGTCTTGCTTGAGGATCGGCGTAGGAAAGTGATCATCGTCAATAGAGGATAGCGGTGTCGTTTTTCAGTTCGGCGTTCTAAGTTCGGTCAGCCTAGACCGATTCGGGGGCGGTGATCGCGGTTGATTTGGGATCGCCGCTGGTCTGCGGGCCGGGATTAGGTATGACCGTTACGTCACGCCGCGAGATCGTCAGGTAGGCCACGACAACGGCAATTGTGGCGAGGAAGATCAGGCTTGTAACCGTTGTTCCAAGTCCTAGGCCGCCATCTGGGACAGGCTGCGAGAGGGCGTCGCCGATAGAGGCGCCGAGTGGCCTAGTGAGAATGTATGCGGCCCAGAAAGCAAAGATTGCGTTCAGCCCAAAGCCCTTGTGCGCAAGTGCGACGACTGCGATCAGCGCGGCGAAGATCACCGCGGAGAGGAAGTATCCAACGCTGAAGCGCTCCGCAACTAGGTCACCGGCAGCAGTGCCGAGTGCAAACGTGAAAAGGACCGCAAGCCAGTAGAACGCTTCTCGCTTGCTTGTCACGATCGTGTGGATCGAGAGTGTCCCCTCGCTGGAGTACCAGGCCACGAAAGTGATCGCTAGGGCGATGCTGAAGATGATCGTCGTGGTCACTAGTGACACGCCGAAATTGTCGGTCAAGTTGTCGGTGATCAGCGTGCCAACGACGCTAATCAGCACGACGCAGAGCCAATAAAGAGTCGCGATGTAGCGGTCGGCCCGGAACTGAAAGACGAGTCCGATTAGCAGCAGCGCTGCCATGATCAAGCTGGTATCGGTGAGGCCGATACCAAGGTTCGTATTAAGAAAATCGGCCGCCGTCTCGCCGACCGTCGTGCAGAGAATCTTGATGATCCAGAAGTAGAGCGTTACCTCCGGGACCTTGTTCAGCATCTTGCGCCCGACCGAGCTGTTTGAGCTGCCCTCGAGCGCTGCTGCGTCAGTGGTCATAGGACGACCCTGCTGACGTTCGATTAAGCGATCCTAAATATTTGGCGCGCTGCAGCGCAGAAAATTAGATTGAATCGCACAGGCACGAGCGCCTATCCAGCTCTATTCCAAGACCTGACCAAGCGGCACCTGCCCGGCTTAGAGCTTGCGCCAGGCTGCCGACTGCTGGTCGACTAGGTCGAGCAGATTACCGAGCACGATGTTGACGTCGACGATGTGGAGGCCCCAAGTCTGGCCAAGTGCCGCGACGAATCGGGGGCGCGTGTCACTTGCAGCGCCGATGTTGGTCGCCTGGAGCCAGTTGGCGCCGCCGCCACTCGCGCACCTCGTCGTGTAGAGGTCATTCATCGCGACCCACGGAGTCGGTGCCATTGGTACGCCGCCAAAAGCGAGCTGCGCGGTCGGCACAAGGCTTTGCGCCTTGCCTGTAGCCCCGCGCTTCAGAGCTGCCGGGTTAACGCAGAGAACCTCTTTGCCGGGCTGCAAGGTGCGGCCAAACAGGCTGTTCGTTGGCGGCTCTTGGCCGAAGGTGTTGTAGGCGACGATGCAGGCCGTTTGATCGGTCTTGCGGCAAGCTGGCATCTTCTTGAAGCTGCCGCCAACGTCTTTGCCGGTTGGAACGAGCACGCCGCCGCCGATCAAGAGCGCTGAGACGATCTTCTTTCGTACAGCCGCCTTTGGGTCAATCTCGTTGGTGATTAGCTGGGTCAGCTGGAAGCTTCCTTGCGAATGGCCGATCAGCACAACGCCGCGGCCCTTGTTGTACTTGGCGAGGTATTCGTTCCAAGCTGCCTTCACGTCGTTGTAGGCGAGCGCTGGATCCGCCGTGTCGGTGGCACGGCCGAAGAGGCGCGCTAGCGTTAGCTGCCGGTACATCGGTGCGTAAACGCGGCACTTCGAGTTGAAGCGTGAGGCCTGCGCGGTCGCTACGCCGGTCTCAGCAGCGGTGATCTGGAGGTTCGAATTTGCCGTTGTCTGTTGGCTGACAGTTGGGTAGACGTAGAAGCAATCGATCGGCTGTTTCGCTTGCGCTTTCAGCGGCTCAGCGAGCTTGGCGCCGTTCGGCTTGATCAGAGTGGTCTTTGCTGAGCTGGTGCAGGGGTTAGACGCCAACCCCGGCTTGCAGAGCCAGACCGTCGCGGCCGGGGTCTCGGCGCTTGCCGATGCTGCTCCGAGCGAGCCAGCAACAAGCGCTGCGGTAAGAGTTGCCAATAGAAGGCGGGTGCGCATCATTCGATTCTACGCCACCAACGAGCCCGCTGCGCCGATTTCGCGTCCTACCTGGAGTCGCGCGAGGTAACTTCAGGATCGGAGAGCGGCCCTGTGCCGACCCGGTCCTCAGCATCGATTATTCCTTCGCCGAAGAGCTCAGCGGCCGGGATGAACTGCTCTGGGTAGCCGTACATGCCGTGCTCGCTGATGTCGATGCCGGCGTTCTCTTGTGCCGCCGTAACCCTGAGGCCAAAGGCCTTGTTGCAGGCGAAGAAGACGGCGTAGGAGGCGACGAAGACGAACGCGAAGACGGCGACAACGCCCACCACCTGTGAGCCCATCTGGGTAAATGTGCCGGTATAGAAGAAACCGCCATGGCTACCGGGGAGGTTGTACTCGGCAAGTCGCGGCGCCGCAAAAAGCCCGAGCGAAAGTGCTCCCCATGCTCCAGCCAGCCCGTGCGCTGAGAGCACGCCGATCGGATCGTCGATCTTGCGGTCGATCAGCAGCACGCCCTCGACGACGATCAATCCGGCGATCGCGCCGATGATCGGAGCAGCCCAAGCATCGATGTAGCCGGCCGGGCCGGTGATTGCAACGAGGCCAGCGATCGCACCGTTGCCGGACATGCCGATGTCGAACGTCCTCGTCCGAAGCCACATAAGCGCCACCGCTGCAAGCACGCCAAACGCACCAGCCAGCGTCGTGATGATCACGATCTCGGGGAAGCGGCCGTCGAGCGCGGTCAACGTTGAACCAGGGTTGAAGCCGTACCAGCCGAGCCAGAGAATGAAGATGCCGAGGCCGAAGAGCGGCATGTTGTGCCCGGGGATCGCTCGCGACTTGCCGTCGCTAGCGAATTTCCCACGTCGTGGCCCGAGCACCAGCAGCACTGCAAGTGCGGAGGCCGCAGCGGTTACGTCAACGACGATCGAGCCAGCAAAGTCCTGAACATGGAAGTTGGTCCGTAGCCAGCCGTCACTGAAGATCCAGTGAGCCACGACCGGATAGATGAACCCTGAGAAGACGATCGCAAAGACGATGTAGACGCCGAACTTAATCCGCTCCAGCGTCGTTCCCCAGACGATCGCGAGCGCGATCGCGCAGAAGGTGAACTGGAACCACCAGAGCGCCTCGACGGTTACTCCGTTGGTGTAGCGAGGCCAGGCGAGTGCGAAATCCTGCGCACTGCTGACGAACCATCCGCTGGTGCCGATCAGCAGGTTGCCGTCGCCGAAAGAGAAGGCGAAGCCAACGGCCCAGAAGAGCGCTGCCGCGATCGAGAAGTTGACGAGAAACTTGGGGATGATCGAACCGGCGTTCTTGCCGCGGACGAAACCCACCTCGACCATCGCGAGGCCGCCCTGCATGAACATCACGAGGCAGCCGGAGAGCACTACCCAGGCCGAGTTGAGGCCTACCTCGGTTGGAATCTTCCCGGCAAAGCCAAGTTGATCAATCGTTTGGTCGCCTAAAGCGACCGGAGCGAAGACGGCGATTCCAGCCAGCGAGACCAGCATCGTCGCTGCAGGAAGCAGGGCTCGCTTGCGGAACAGTCGTGAACGCATTGAGCGGCGCAGACTATTGGTTAGCGGCGCTAAACGTTGTTCCGAGTGGAGCCAGTCGGGATCGAACCGACGACCTCCGCCTTGCAAAGGCGGCGCTCTCCCAGCTGAGCTATGGCCCCTCAGGCTCGAAGTTTAGAGCGCTCGGCCGAGGACCGGCGCCCCGACCAGCATGGTCGCAGTAGATTTGACGCAGATGAGCACTGCTTGGAACCAATTTTCAGCTGCACGGATTGCCACGGTGGCGGCGGTCACCGTCGCGCTGTTGGCACTGCCGGCAGTCAGCGCCGCAGAGCAGCCAGCTGGCGGCGCGATGCCGAAGGGCTTCCTCTGGGGAACGGCAATCGCCGGCTTCCAGTCGGAGATGGGCCGTGGCCGTGACACCGACCCAACGAGCGATTGGTGGCAGTGGACGCATGACCGCGGCAACATCGCCAGCAAGACGGTCAGCGGTGACCAGCCCGAGAACGGGCCAGGCTTCTGGTCAAAGTACGCAGCCGACATCAAGCTTGCGCGCCAAGGGCTCGGCGCCGGCCTCTTCCGGATGGGGCTGGAATGGAGCCGCCTCTTCCCGAAACAGCCAACCAACCTTCCTGCCGGCGCTGCAACAAGCCCCGAGATGTTGCGCGCGCTTGACCGCCAGGCCGACCCAAAGGCAGTCAGTCGCTACCGCGAGATCTTGAAGTCAATCCGCGCCAACAAGATGTCGCCGTTCGTGACGCTCAATCACTTCACGCTGCCGGGTTGGATCCACGATCCGCTTGCCGTCCACGCCGCGCTGGAAGGCCGCGATCCAAACGCAGAGCTGCCGCCGCTGCAGCGCGCCGGCTGGCTCGACAGCGCCACGGTGACCGAGTTTGAGCGCTATTCAGCTTGGGCTGCGTGGCGCTTTGGCGATCTGGTCGAACGTTGGGCACCGATCAACGAGCCGATGGTCGTGACGACAAATGGCTTCGTCAACATCCCGGGCGTCGTATCAGGCAACTTCCCGCCTGGCGTCTACAGCTTCACGGCGGCAATCGCGGCGATCCGCAACCTTGAGGCCGCCAACAGCGTCTCCTACGTTGCGGTCAAGAAGCTTGACCCAAGTTCGAAGGTTGGGCTGGTGCAGAACATGATCGCCTTCACGCCAACCGACCCGTCGAGCGCCGCAGACGTCGCCGCGACCGAGCACGCCGACTATCTCTTCAACCGTATCCTTCTCAATGCCTCAGTGCGAGGGGATTTCGACGCCAACGCCGACGGCGTGATCTCACCCGCAGAGCGCGCGGTTCACGGGCGGCGCGCCGACTTCGTTGGCGTCAACTACTACTTCCGCGGCCGCGCCACTGCGCTCGGCAGCTCGATCACGCCGCAGATCCCGGTGCTCGACTTTCTGCCCGCAACCTCCTACCGCTGGCAGCGCGCGCCGACCGCTGCGCCATGCCCAACCGTCTGCAGCGACTTCGGCTCCGAGATTTTCCCTGCCGGTTTCCGCCAAGTGCTGAAGACCGCGGGCAGCTACAAGCTGCCGGTGATCGTCACCGAGAGCGGGATCGCCGATGCCAAGGACAGCTTGCGCCCGACCTATCTGCGCGACCACTTCCGCCAGATGCGCGCGGCAATCACTTCGAAGGAAGCCAACGTCGTCGGTTGGATCGGCTGGTCGCTGACCGACAACTTTGAGTGGTCCGCCGGCTACGCGCCGAAGTTCGGTCTCTACTCGTTCAACACAAAGACGCTCGTTCGCACGCCGCGCAGCGCGAGCGTGAAGCTCGTCAAGCGGGCGATGACGACGAACCGCGTTCCCTAGCTAGCGCGCTTAAAAGTCGAAGTCGCGCGGCGGCTTGCGTTCGAACCAGAGACGGTCGTGTTCTGGCGTCTCCTCAAGGAAATCTGGGGTCTCTTCTAGTTCGTCGCGGGCCTCTTCGCTGTCGCTTTCCGCCGCCGCAGGTGACTCTTCAGCTTCGAACAGCTCAGGCTCTGCTTCCAAAGCGGGCTCAGGCGCCAGCTCGTCGGGCTGCTCGGCCTCGATCGCTGCTTCGACCTCAGCCGGCGTGAACTGTTCGGTTGGCTGGCTCTCTTCGGGCTCCGCTTCGGCTACCTCTTCGATCGCTACCTCTTCGGCGATCAGCAGATCCGGCTCGGGCTCGGTCGTCTCGCCTGCAGACGGCTCGTCGGCGACGATCTCCTCAACCTCGACGATCTCGACCTCGACCTCGCTGTCCTCTTCGTTGCCGAGTGCCTCGGTTTCAAGCTGAGCAATCTCGGTCGGGTCGGCGCCCTGTCGGCGTTTGAGATCCAGATGTTCCCGGATCGCGTCATCAAGCATTCCCATTCGGCAAGCCTAGCGGAGAGAAAGCTACGCGGCAGCCTGTGGCCTTGATGCCCGGCTACACTCGCATTTGCGGGGCTATAGCTCAGTTGGGAGAGCGCCTGGATCGCACCCAGGAGGCCGCCGGTTCGAGTCCGGCTAGCTCCATTCGTTTCTTTGCCGCCGTCACATTCGTCGGCTTCGCGGGTCTCAGTTGTGAACCGCTCAGGACGACCGCGTCTCAACCAAACCGGCTTCTCTCAGAGTCTTCTCAGAGAGCCGGGGCAACTTTCGCCGCTGGATTTGGTTGAGCGGTTAGTCATCCGCAACCTAAACAGGAGCTTTACCGATGTCACGCACGATTCGAGTTCTTTCCTTCGCCGCCTCAGCGCTGCTGGCGCTCGCTCTGCCAGCTGTATCGGGAGCAAAGCATTCGTCTCCCGGCGGCCAGGGAGCCACTCACGCAGATCGTGGCAACGTCCGTCAGAAGCCGCCGCGCCGGCCACTGCCTTTGCCGCTGCGCCCGGCGCCACCAGCTACTGACGCCAGTTACTCAATTACCGGCGTCGGCAACAACCTTGGCAACCCAAGCTGGGGCTCAGTAAACGTTGACCTGCTGCGCTTCGTGGCATCGGCCTACGCAGATGGCCGCTCGGCCGCCGCCGGTGGCTCACGGCCCAACGCCCGTGCACTCTCAAACGCGCTCAGCACGCAGAGTGAAGACGCGCCCGAGAACAACCGCCAGATGTCTGACTTCCTTTATGTCTTCGGCCAGTTTCTTGACCACGACATCGGCCTTTCGACGACCGGCAGCGAGTCGATGCCGATCGCGGTGCCAAGCGGCGATCCATTCTTCGACCCGGCCGGCACCGGAACCAAGCGGATGCCGCTCAGTCGCTCAGCCTTCAACCCGGCCAGCGGCACGAATAATCCGCGGCAGCAGACGAACACGATCACAGCTTTCATCGATGGTTCGCAGGTCTACGGCTCTGACGCCGCGCGCGCCGCAGCGCTGCGCACGTTTAGCGCCGGCAAGCTGAAGACCAGCGCCGGCAACATGATGCCGTTCAACACCGAGGGCCTTCCAAACGCCAACGATGCTCACTTCGTCGCCGACTCGCGGCTCTTCCTCGGTGGCGACGTTCGTGCCAACGAGAACGTCGAACTGACCGCGATTCAGACGCTCTTTGTGCGCGAGCACAACAGGCAGGCGGCTGCGATCGCGGCGAATAGTCCGTCGCTCAGCGATGAGCAGATCTACCAGCAGGCTCGCCGAATCGTAATCGGCGAGCTTCAGGCGATCACCTACAACGAGTTCCTTCCTGCGCTACTCGGCCAGGGCGCTGTTGCGGGCTACCGCGGGTATCAGCGAAACGTAAACCCGGGGATTGCAAACGAGTTCTCGACCGCCGCCTTCCGCTTCGGCCACAGCATGCTTGACGGTGAGATCGGCAGGCTCAACGACGATGGCAGCGATACGCCGCAGGGCCCAATCCCGCTGCGAAACGCCTTCTTCAACCCGACCGTCTTCGACACGTCGCTGCCCAACCATCAGGGTGACATCGATCCGTTCCTCAAGTCGGCCGCCAGTGGCAACACGCAAGAGGTCGACCTGCAGATCGTGGACGACGTTCGCAACTTCCTCTTCGGCGCGCCAGGCTCAGGTGGATTTGACCTTGCGGCGCTGAACATTCAGCGCGGCCGTGACCACGGGCTGGCCGACTACAACACGGTTCGCGCCGCCTATGGCCTGCCACGCGTTACGAGCTTCGCGCAGATCAGTTCGAACCCGGCTACGGCTGCTGCACTCCAGGCCGCCTACGGCTCGGTTTCGAACATCGACCTCTGGGTCGGCGGGCTGGCCGAGGATCACACGGCTCGCGGTTCGCTCGGCCCGCTCTTCACGAGGGTCGTTGCCAGCCAGTTTGCGCGGCTGCGCGACGGCGATCGCTTCTACTACGAGAACTCGCTCAGAGGGCCGCAGCTCGATCAGGTTCGTCATGCCACGCTCTCGCGTGTGATCCGCGCGAACACAGCTCTGACCTCTGTCCAGCCGAACGCCTTCTTCGCGCCCGCCGGCGGAAGCTAAGAGCGCGCTAGCGTGTAGGGCAGCGCATCTGCTTGCGCTGCCCTACAGATGGCCCACGCTCACAAAACAGTCACCAGCCCAAAGCCGCCGGCGGAGGTCTTCGCCTACCTGGCCGATTTTTCGACCACGGCAGAGTGGGATCCAGGCATCTCGGCCGCTCGCAGGCTTGATGACGGGCCGCTCGGCGTCGGTAACCGCGTCGAGCTCGACGCCGACTTCTTCGGCCGCACGATCAAGCTGATTTATGAAACGACGCTCTACGAGGCACCACGCCGCTTCATCGTCCGCGGCGAAAGCTCGACGATTGTCAGCGTTGACGAGATCACTGTCGAGGCCGACGGTGAAGGCTCGCTTGTCACCTACGACGCTGAGCTGACCTTGAAGGGTGCGCTGAAGATCTTTGATCCGGCGCTGGCCCTTGGCTTCGGCAAGGTCGCCGACAAGGCGATCGCCGGGCTGAAAAAAGCACTCTCCGCTTGACGCTTTAGCATCTGAGCAGTGACTCGGACAACACTTCTGATCATTATTTTGGTGGTCATCGGCGCCGGAGTCGCGGCCGCGGCGCTGGTCTCCAGCAGCGGCAGTGGCAGCTCCGACACGGTAAGCGTCAGCGAGACGATTCCGACGACGACCGCGACGACACCGACGGCGACGATCGCAACCACTTCGACTAGTGGCGCGCAGCAATCGAATACCGCGCAGGTTGAAGCGGCCGTAACCAGTTATGTACAGGCCGCGGAGGAGGGCGACGCGACGACGCTCTGCGGTTTGCAGGTGAACACCAGCGCCAGCGCGGGCGGCGCGACGGCGGCGCAGGCCTGCGCATCGAAAGCAGGCATCACGCTGACCGATCTGCCGGCTTTGACGCAGCTGAAGGTCACCGACGTAAAGATCAGCGGCGACAAGGCCACCGCCCAGCTACTGAGGATCGGGCAGATCACGCTCGTCAACGTTGGCGGTGGGTGGAAGATCGCCAGCTTTTCACCGGCTCGCAGCAAGCGCAACGGTGGCACCGAGGCCCCGTCGGGCAGCGACGTTGGCGGTACCGCTGCCGGCTAGTCGCGGGGCGTGACGATCGGAAAGTCGTGCGGGGCTTCATCAAGCAGCCCCAAGAAGCCAGCCAGAGCCATCGGGTCGCCGTCAACACTGATCGCTCCGGAACCGAACGCTTCGATCGCGTCGATCTCCTGCAGGATCAGCGCGTTGAGCGTGGCTCGTGTTGTTGTGACTGTTGCCCCGGCGTCTGCGTCGAGCTTGCCGGCGACGGTGCTGAGCGCGCCGTTGGTCACGCGCAGCGTCCACTGCTCATCAATGTCGGTGAAGTTCCAAGCCACGATCAGATCGTTCTGCGCTGCTCGTTCGCCGTTGATCCGCGTTCCCATCGCGTCGAAGAGTTGGCCTGTGCGCAGCGCGCGGACGATGTCTGGCGCCTGCGCGCGCAGGCTTTCGCTGCTAACGCCGTCGCGCAGCTCGCTGGCACCGGTCAGATAAGCGTTGCGCCAAGTTGCATTCTCGGTCTGGTAGCCAAGCTGCTCAAAGGCCGCTGCCTGAAGCTCACGCGCGGCTGCGTTCTCTGGCTCGGCGAAGACAACGTGGCCGGCCAGCGTCGCTGCCCAACGTTCATCGCCGGCGGCTAGCGCCTGCGCGGCGATCTCAAGCGCCCGTTCGGCGCCGCCGATCGCCTCGACGTAGCGACCGCCGACGTCGCTCGGAGTCAGCGGGTCAAGGTTGACCGGGTTGCCGTCGTAGACGCCGAAGTAGCGCTGGTAGATGCCGCGCGCGTTGTGGCGCATCGAGCCGTAGGCGCCGCGCGTATGCCAGAGCGCGGCGAGGCTCTCCGGTAGCTCAATCCGCTCAGCAATCTCCTCGCCGTTAAGCCCTTCGCCTGCGAGCCGGATCGTTTGGTCGTGAAGAAAGCGATAAAGATCGCGCTGCGCGCTGAGGAACTCGGTGATCTCGTCATTGCCCCAGGTTGGCCAGTTGTGGCCTGCAAAGAGCACCTCAGTACGGTCGCCGAACAGTTCGATTGATTCGTTTATGCACTGAGACCACCAGAGCGCGTCGCGGACCTGCGCGCCGCGGATCGTGAGGATGTTGTGCAGCACTTGGGTTGCCGTTTCAACCATGCAGAGGGCTCCTCGCTCTGGCAGGAAGAAGTTCAGCTCGGCTGGGGCCTCGGTCTCGGGAACCATCTGGAACTCAAAGAGGACGCCATCGATCGTCGCCTGTTGGCCGGTCTCGGTGACCTCATCGGTTACATCGATCAGCGACGGCCTGCCGGTCGAAACTCCCTTGCCGATCGCCACATCAACCTGCCCACGCGGACCGCGCTCAAGATTTGAGCCGTACATGTAGGCGGCGCGGCGAACCATCACCGAGCCGGCGATCACGTTCTCGCTGACAGCGGCATCGGTGAATCCCTGCGGCGCCCAGATCGGAACCTCTTCGCCTTCGCTGAGCACGCCGCCGATGCCGCCGAAGTGATCAACGTGGCTGTGCGTGTGCAGTACCGCCGTGACCTTCCGCTCGCCGCGTGCCTCGCGGTAGAGCGCCAGTGCCGCTGCCGCGCACTCTGGTGAGACAAGCGGGTCAACGACGATCACGCCCGTGTCACCTTCGATCAGCGTCATGTTCGAGATGTCGTAGCCGCGTACCTGGTAGACGCCTTCGGCGACCTCGAAGAGGCCGGCGTTCATGTTCAGCCTTGCCAGCCGCCAGAGCGCCGGGTGGACGCTGCCTGGGGCTTCGGCCGGTTCAAGGAACCCGTACTCGGCGAGGCTCCAGAGAACACGTCCTTCCGGATTACTGATCTGCAGGTCGCTGGGGGCGGCCGTGATCAGCCCACGCGCTGCGTTTACTGCGCTGCTGCCGTCGTCGGCAGGGAGCGACGCCAGCGCCTCGGCGTGGCGCTGAACTGTTGCCTCCGATGGGCCCTGCGGGTCAGCCATCAGCCGACCCTACTCGCCCAAGACCGCTTTGCGCTTGGTCCCTTAGCCGATGCTTACGACCGGCCCGCGGCCGTTGAGCAGCTCGTCGGCAACGCGGTCGGTTGACATTCCATGGCCACCAACAAGGCGGCGGTTTAGCTGCGCGCGGCGGAACGTCAGCGGCGCGTCGTGCTCCCAAGTTGCACCGATGCCGCCGTGAACGGCGATCTGCTGGCGGGCAGTGAAGTCGAGCCCGGCGCCAGCAACTGAACGTGCGCAGCTGGCGGCGTAAGCGATCTCATCAGGCTTGTCGCTGAACGCGAAGCCTGCGTAGATGCAGAGCGACTTGGAGTTCTCGACCCGGCGCAGAATCTCAACGAGTCCATGCTTGATCGCCTGGTAGGAACCGATTGCGCGGCCGAACGTATAACGCTCTTTCGCGTACTCGAGCGATACCTCAAGCGCCTTCTCCATCGTGCCGACGGATTCAGCTGCGATCAGTGCCTGAACGAGGTACCAAGCGCGTGCGATCTGCTCTGCGTCGAGCTTTAGCTTTGTTCCGCTTGCGCCGTCGAGCGTGACCGTCGCCAGGCGACGGGTCGCGTCGTAGCGCCAGTCGGCGTCAACCGTTACGCCGGAAGCACTTGCCTCAACCGCGGCGGCAACAGGATTGCCGCTGGAGTCAACGCCGATCACGACGAGCAGCTCTGCCTCGCCCGCATCTGGTGCCCAGCCAACGGTTCCGTTGAATGTGACGGTGTCTCCGTCAACGGTCGCTGCCGGGGCGTCAGGGCGTGCCATGCCTTCGACAGGCTCAACCGTCCAGCGCGGCTCGATCGAGCTTGGCGGGCAGGCTGGCAGCCATGAGGCCTTCAGCTCGCCTGCGGCTACCGCTGCAGTCTTGTCGCTGCCACCGAGGTCGAGCAGCATTGAGGCAGGAAGTGCGCCGAGTAGCGGCACACCGGCCAGCACCTTGCCGGCCTCCTGAGCGATCAGCATTGCGTCGTAGGCTCCAAGCCCTGCGCCACCGTTCTCTTCGCTGACGAGCAGCCCAAGCCAGCCAGCTTCAGCAGCTGTTGGCCACATGTCGGGCATCGCTGATTCGTCTTCGATTGCCTCGCGGGCAGCTTCGACGGTCTTTACGCGCGAGAAAGCGTCTGCCGCTGCGTCGCGTAGGAACTCCTGCTCATCTGAGAGTCCGAGGTTCATGCTGCTGCACCTTCCTTCTCCTTGGCACGCAGCTCGCTGAACGGGATGCCCTTGTCAAGTCGTGGCTCCGGCGGCAGTCCGAGGACGCGCTCACCGATCGTGTTGCGCAGGATCTCTTCTGTGCCGCCGGCCGATTTGAGGCCCGGCAGGAACGAGATCATGTATGCCCACTCGCTGTCCTCGTCGAGCGCCTCTGGCCCAACGATGTCGGCGATCAGATCGCCAGCGCGAACTGCGCAGTTGACGGTCGTGACCTTCGCAAGGCCGAACTCCGGCCCTGGGATCTGCCCGTCCTGAAGCGCGCTGATCGAGCGGTAGCCGGTCCAGCGGATCGCCTCCAGCTCGGCGGCCAATTCGCCGAAGTTGTGGCGAACCTCGTGGTCGTTTGCTGCTGTTGCATCTGCAGCGATCGCCTCAGCAAAGCGCGTTGCGCGGTAACCGAATGACGACGAGCCGAGGCCGATCGTCAGGCGCTCGAACATCAGTGTCGTGAGGCCAACGCCCCAGCCGTTCTCTTCGCCACCAACAACCGAATCGGCGTCGATGACGACGTCATCGAAGAAGACCTCGTTGAACTCTGCTTCACCGGAGATCTGCCTGAGGCCGCGTACGGTGATTCCTTCGGCATCCATCGGCACGATGAACATCGTCATCCCCTTGTGCTTCGGGATGTCGGCGTTGGTGCGGGCGAGAATCAGGCCGTAGGCGGCGAACTGAGCGTTGGTCGTCCAAACCTTCTGACCGTTCAGCGTCCAGGTGCCGTCGTCGTTGTGCTTGGCGCGCGTCTGCACGGCGGCAAGGTCCGACCCGGCTGCGGGCTCGGAGAACATCTGGCACCAGATCTCATCGGCGTGGAGCATCGGCCCGAGGTAGCGCTGCTTCTGCTCTTCGGTGCCGTGGGCAATGATTGTTGGCCCGAGCATGCCGACGCCGATCACGTCGAGGATGCCGGGAACTCCGGCCTGCTGCATCTCTTGGCTGATCACAACCGACTCGACCGGGCCGATTCCCTGGCCGCCGTATTCCTTCGGCCATGTGGCTCCGGCTAGTCCTGCTTCGGCAAGTTTGCCTTGCCAAGCGCGGTGCGCGACGAGAATCTCGTCGGGGTCGGTGAGGGCGCCTTCGCCCTGAAGAATTGGGGCATCTGCCTTATTGGCGTCGAGCCACGCACGTACCTCTTTGCGGTACTCGGCCTGTTCTGGTGTGTCATTGAGATCCACGGACTGCTCCTTTGACTGACTGGTCGGTCAACATCTAGTTCGAAGGATAATACGAAGCGCTCACTCGTCGCGATCAGCCCCGCTGGCGAGCGCGCCGAAGATGCCGATTCCCATCAGCGCGATGATCACGATCGAAAGCACCGAGAGTACGTTCAGCCCCTCGGCCCGGATCGCCACGAGCGTGATCGCGAAAAAGCCGAGCAGGAAGATGAAGGCGATTACAAGCAGCGCTGCGCGCATCGTTTCCCTTCCCCCGAGCTAGGCGCCGACGGCGGCGCTGAGCGGGCCTATGCCGGGCCGCTGCTGGGGGACGTGCTCATCGGCGTGGTAGCTGGAGCGGACTAGCGGGCCGGCTGCAATGTGTTCGAAGCCGAGTTCGTAGGCGGCTAGTTCGAGCTCTTTGAACTCATCCGGGTGCCAGTAGCGCACGACCGGCAGGTGGTCCTCGGTTGGCCTCAGGTACTGGCCGACCGTCAGCACCTGGACGCCCGCTGCGCGCAGATCGGTGAATGCTTCGACGATCTCATCGTGCGTTTCGCCAAGGCCGACCATCAGCCCTGACTTTGTGACGAGCCCGTCGCCACCGATTGCGCGGGCGTTGGCCAGCACGCGCAGCGAGCGCTCCCAGCGTGAACCGCGCCGCGCGACCGAATAGAGCCGCGGAACTACCTCAACGTTGTGGTTGAAGACGTCGGGCCGTTCGGCCAGCACTCGCGCCAGCGGCATCTCTTCGCCACGGAAGTCGGGGGTCAGAACCTCAACCTTGCATTCCGGCGCCTGCGCGCGGCATTGGCGGATTGTTGCCGCCCATATGCCGGAGCCGTAGTCGGGCAGGTCGTCGCGGTCAACGCTCGTGATCACGGCGTGGCGCAAGCCCATCTTCGCGATTGAGCGGGCGACGCGGGCCGGCTCCAGCGGGTCGTTCCAAGTCGGCTTGCCACTCTTGACGTTGCAGAAGCCGCAGCGGCGAGTGCAGGTGTCGCCGAGGATCATGAAGGTCGCCGTACCGCGCTCCCAGCATTCGCCAACGTTCGGGCAGGCAGCCTCCTGGCAGACGGTGTGGAGGTTCTCCTCCTTGATCATCGCCGAGAGCTGGCGGTACCTCTCGCCTCCCGGCGGCGGCACCTTGAACCACGGCGGCTTGCGCGCGCGGATTGGCTGCACGTCGGCGCCGAGTACGGCGCTTACGTCCATCCCGCCGGGGTTGGAACGCGAGCGTGTCTGATGGGCGCGGATCGTCGGCTCTTCGGCCACAGAGTCAGGCTAGCGCCGCGTCGGTCGGTGCGATGAGCGCAGCCAGCCGTTCGGGGCTCAGTGGTTGCGGTGTTGCGCCCAGTTCGGCTGCCCAAGCGGCGCTGATTTGGCCGGCGAACTGCTCAGCGTCCGGTGATGCGCCGGTTTCGGCGGCAACCGAGGTGATCTCGGCCTGCAGCCCGCAGGGAACGATCCACTGCCACGGCTCAAGGTCCATCCCGAGGTTGATCGCGAAGCCATGCGTTGTGATTGAGCGGCGTAGGTGGACGCCGATCGAGGCGATTTTGCGTTCCTCGACCCAAACGCCGGTGAAGTCGGAGCCCTCATCAACCCTCGCCCGCGCCTCAACGCCAACCGACGCCAGCGCGGCGATGATCACGCGCTCCAGCGAACGGACATGCGCGACTACGTCGGCAGCTTTGACTATCGGGTACCCGACTAGCTGGCCGGGAGCGTGGTAGGTGACGCGCCCGCCGCGGTCGACATCAACGATCTCAATCCCGCGCTCGGCGTACCAAGCTGCATCTTGGGGAAGCTCCTCAGGGCTGCTGCGGCGCCCGCGCGTGTAGACCGGGTTGTGCTCGAGCAGTAGCAGCGTGTCGCCGATTCGCCCAGCTTCGCGCGCGTCCCTAACTCGCTCCTGGAGTGCGTTGGCCTCGCGGTAATCGAGCCGCCCCAGCTGTACAACCGAGCATTCCTCGGCGCGTTCGGTCATTGCCGCTCCAGCCTACTCTCAGCTGGCGAGCGAGAGCGGTGCTTCCAGCAGCGCCTTGATCCGCGCCAGCAGCGTCGCGCCGTCGGCGCCGTAGAGAATCCGGTGGTCGCAGGACAGCGTTAGCTCCATCAGCATCCTCGGCTCAATCTCACCGTCGTGGACGGCTGGGCGCTGCTCGACCGCGCCGACGGCGAGGATCGCCGCCTGCGGCGTGTTGATCACGGCTTCGAAGCTACGCACGCCAAACATTCCGAGGTTGCTGACGGTGAAGGTGCCGCCGCTGGTTTGAGGTGGCGTGATCGTGCCGCTGCGCACGCGCTCAGCTAGCTCGCCTGTCTCAGTCGAGATTTCGGCCAGCGTCTTCGCGTCGGCGTCGAAGACGGTCGCGGCGACGAGCGTCCCAGGCCCGGCGACGGCAACGCCGATGTTGATCCGCGAGTAGTGCTCGAACTTTCCGTCGCGCCAGGCGCCGTTGGCCTGTGGCTGCTCGCGCAGCGCCAGAGCAGAGGCCTTGACGACCATGTCATTAATTGTCGGCACCGCTTGGCCCTCATCGCCGGTCGCTTTGGCTTCAGCGCGCAGCGTTGTCGCAGTCGTCATGTCGACGCTGATCTGCAGCGTGAAAGAGGGAACGGTGGCGCGCGATTCGGCCATCCGTCTTGCGATCAGCGTCTGTGTGCGCGTCGGCTCCGTCGTGGTAACGGTGCCGCGGCCGCTGATCTCATCGCCGCTTGCTGGCGTGGCTGGCGGCGCAGCAGCCGCTGGAGACTCGACCTCAGCCACCGGGGCAGCAGCGGCTGGCGCCGCGCTCGCGACTGAACTATCGCCGCCAATCACGGCGATCCTCGCGCCGACCGGCAGCGTCGCGCCTTCCTGCGCAGTGATCTGAAGCGTTCCGGCGGTGTCTGACTCGTAAGCCAGCGTCGCCTTGTCGGTCTCGATTTCGACTAGCTCCTCGCCGCGCGCGACTTCGTCGCCGTCACGCTTAAGCCAGCGCACGATCGTCCCTTCCTCCATCGAGTCGGAGAGCCTCGGCATCACGATCTCAGCCACGTGAGGCCCGCTTTCTGTCACCTAATAGCGCCAGCGTCGCTTCGGTCAGCTGGTGGTCGGTCATCTAAGCCCAGCCTAGTAGTTTTGACGCTAGTAGTCCTCGTCGCTTTCGACAGCGCTCCAGCGGGCGATGAACTCTTCGCTAGTGAGCCGCT
>JBAXGJ010000004.1:0-20837 GCA_037139475.1 Actinomycetes bacterium | reverse complement strand
CAGCCAAGCGCGCCGTCGAGCTTGCCGCTGCCGGCGAGCCGCTGCAGCACACCCAGCTGAGCGAGCCTTTCGGCGCGCAGCGTTGCCGCGATCTTGGCGTCGAGCTCGCTGAGGTCGAGCGGCTGGTCGCGCAGCCAGGCGATGATGTCGGTCTCAGCCTTGCGGTATTCGGCGCGGTTGGTCAGTGCGATCGGCACGATGCTGCGGCGTTTGGCGGGAAGTTGGGGCAGCACGTCTGCTTTGACGCGGCGTAGGAAGCAGTGGCGGCGAAGATGCCAGTGGAGCCGCTCCTCGCTGCGCGAGTGGTCGGGGCCGAAGCGGCGCGCGAACTGCGCGCCGGAGCCGAAGTCGTCGAGCCGGCCGATCACGCGCAGCTGCGCGATCAGCTCCTCGGCGTGGTTGAGCACCGGCGTGCCGGTCAATGCCAGGCGCAGACCGTCGTCGGGGATGATGCTCGCCAGCCGGCGCACAGCTTGTGTCCGTTTGGCGCGCGGGTTTTTGCAGTAGTGCGACTCGTCGATGATCAGCGCCTTCGGGCTGCGACGCGCTAGCTGCTCGCCGTGGGCGGCGACGATCTCGTAATTGAGAATTGTGATGTCGGCCTGCGGCGGCACCGCCGAGCGGCCTTCGACAACGGCGAACGAGCGGTGCGGCAGCCAGCGCTCGGTCTCGCGCGCCCAGACCAGCTTGATCGAGGCCGGGCAGACGACAACGACCGGGTAGGCGTCGTCGGCCTCGACCGTCGCCAGCGCCTCAATCGTCTTGCCGAGCCCTTGCTCATCGGCGATCAGAGTGCGACGCGCTTCGAGCGCGTAACGGACTCCGGCCCACTGGAATGGTTCGAGCGTGCCGCCGAGCTTCTCAGCGAGCCCGTCGATCGGTTCGGCGCTGGTCGCCTTCGATTGCTTTACGGCGGCAGCGGCAGCGGCGTGCTCCTCGCGCAGTCTGCGCAGCACCGGCCCGGCCTCGCCGGTCACGCCAACTTCGTGCAGCGAGATGAACTCGTCGAGCTGCTCCACGAGCCACGGGTCGATCGGCACTGTTCGCGTTCCGGCCGATGCTGGCATTCGCTCAAAAGCAATCCCCGTCTCCCGGTCCCAGAGCACGTTCAGTCGCAGGTAATCGGCGTCAACGCGCTTGATCAGCTCGAGCTGCGCCGGTGGAGGCTTGCGACCGACCTCAAGCTCGGTCAGGCAGCGCGCCGCTCCAGCGTCGAGCCGCGCCGAGCGCTGCTCGCTGATCACGGCTGCGTTGGCCTCAGTCAGCTCAACTAGGAGAGCACCGTCCTCGGCCTCGACCGAGCCTTTCAGCAGCTCGGCGGGAACGGTCCCGGCCCGCGTCGTCAGCGCCCACCAGCCGCGCCCGTCGTAGCGGCGCGTGCTGACCATCCCGATCCACCTGCGCTCAACGGCGCGGATCCAAGTATCTACCTCTTTGCTGGCCGTCAGCTCCGGGAAGCGGGCCAGCACGTCGGCGACGTGCAGCGCTGCCCAGTCGTCGGTCGGCGCCCACCACTCGCGCCGGTCCCAGTCAAAGCGGCGCTGCGGGATCGCCCGGACCAGCTCGACGATCTGAGCGTCGTAGGGGAATGCGAGCACGACGATTTCACCGTTCTCATCGCTGTTTCGCAGCTCCACGTTCGCTCTGTCATCTGCCAGCTCCACCTGTTGAAGGTAGCCCGGCGCGCCGACGCGCTAGCGCTCGCCGCGATGATCGGTCAAGATGGTCAGATGAGCGATGCTGATTATCTAATCGTTGGGGCCGGTTCAGCTGGCTGCGTGCTGGCCAACCGCCTCTCCGAGGACCCGGCCGTCAAGGTCGTGCTGCTCGAGGCCGGCGGCTCCAACCGCCATCCCACCGTGACCATTCCCGTCGTCTTCTCCGAGCAGTTCCACAGCAAGCGCGACTGGGATTTCGCCACCGACCCCGAGCCCGGCTGCGACGGTCGCGAGATCTTCGTTCCCCGCGGCAAGGGGCTTGGCGGATCGAGCTCGATGAACGCGATGCTTTACGTCCGCGGCCGGCCACTCGACTACGACCTTTGGGAAGCGGAGGGCTGCCCCGGATGGGGTTGGAACGATGTTCAGCCTTACTTCCTCAAGTCCGAAGACAACGCGCGCGGTGCATCTGAGCACCACGCCGTTGGTGGCCCGCTGCGGGTTGAGAACCCGCGCTCGCCGCGCTCGCTGACGCGTGACTTCATCGCCAGCGCCGAGGCAACCGGAATCCCCTTCATCGACGACTACAACGGCCCTGAGCAGGACGGCGTTGCCGAGGTGCAGGTGACGCAGCGTGGCGGGCGCCGTTGGAGCACCGCCGACGGCTACCTAAAGCCGGTCAAAGATCGCGAGAACTTGGAAGTCATCACAGGCGCGACCGTTCAGCGGGTTGAGCTGGAAGGTAAGCGCGCAGTCGGAGTTAGCTACCTCGACGGCCGCGGCCGCGAGCAGATGGTCACCGCATCGCGTGAGGTGATCCTCGCCGCCGGCGCGATCGGCTCGCCGCAGATCCTGATGGTCTCTGGGATCGGCCCAGCCGACCACCTTGCCGAGGTTGGCGTTGAGCTCCGTCATGACCTGCCGGGAGTCGGCGCCAATCTCCACGACCATCCTTCGCTGGTCTGTACTTGGGATCTCCCCGGCGGCGGCTCGCTGGCCGACGCCGAGAAGCCGAAGGCGATGCTGGAATGGCTGCTGCGCCGCAGCGGCCCACTCTCATCAAGCGTCGCGGAAGCCTTTGCCTTCGTGCGGAGCCGCCCTGGGCTGCCCGCGCCGGACCTCCAGTTCCACTTTGCCCCGGGCTACTTTGTCGACCACGGCGCCACGACCTATGACGGTCACGCCTTGACGATTGCGCCGGTTCTGGTTTCGCCAAAGAGCCGTGGCCACGTCAAGTTGCGTTCCGCCGATCCAGCAGCGCCACCACGAATCTTGACCAACATGCTGGTCGAGCCAGAAGACGTCGCGTCGATGGTTGCTGGCGTAAAGATCGCCCGCGAGATTGCGTCAAGCGGGCCGCTGAAGGAGCTTTGCGGCGCTGAGCTTTTCCCTGGCGCCCCGGTCACCGATGACGACGACATTGCCGCCGACCTGCGTCGCCGCGTTGAGACGATCTACCACCCGGTCGGGACCTGCCGGATGGGAAGTGACGCAGGCGCGGTCGTTGACCCGCAGACGCGCGTGCACGGAATTGACGGCTTGCGCGTTGTTGACGCTTCGATCATGCCGCTGATCCCTGGCGGCAACACCAACGCGCCGACGATCATGGTCGCCGAGCGCGCCGCAGATCTGATCCGTGAGCAGTCCTTAGCGACTGCTTGAGCTTCGGCTTTGGGCGCGCCGCGACCTAACTGACCGTTCGGTAAGGTCAGCGTCAGCGACCTCGATTGGAGCCTGATGGACCTGACATTCAACGAGTCTGAGAGCGCGTTCCGCGACGAACTGCGCGCTTGGATCAAGGCAAATCATCCCGGTGAAGAACCGGCCGGAGAAGACGAGGGCTACGCCTTCCGCCGCGACTGGCAGCGCCAGCTTTACGAAGCCGGCTGGGCCGCAGTCCACTGGCCAACCGAGTTCGGCGGGCGCGACGCGACGCTGGTAGAGGCAGCGATCTTCAACGAGGAGCTGGCCCGCGCCCGCGCGCCGTTCCCAGCCAACGTGCTTGGCCTGCTGCTGGCTGGCCCAACGCTGATGATCTGGGGCGACGAGGAGCAGAAGCAGCGCTACCTCGACCCGATCATGTCGGGCGACGAGATTTGGTGCCAAGGCTTCTCCGAGCCTGAGGCTGGCTCCGACCTTGCTTCGCTGAAGTCAAAGGCTGTTCGTGACGGCGACGATTGGCTGATCACCGGCCAGAAGGTTTGGACCAGCGGCGCCCAGTACTCAAAATGGTGCATGCTCGTTGCGCGAACCGACTTCGACGCGCCCAAGCACAAAGGCCTGACCTATTTCATCCTCGATATGGAGCAGGAAGGGGTCGAGGTTCGGCCGCTGCGCCAGATCACCGGCGACCCTGAGTTCAACGAGCTCTTCCTCGAGAACGCACGGGTCCCCGCCGCCAACGTGCTCGGCGGCGAAGGCAACGGTTGGACGGTCGCCTTGACGACGTTGATGAACGAGCGCGCCGGCCTCGCATTCGGGCTGCAGGTCGGGATGAAGGTCGCGCTCGATGAACTGACCGAGGAGCTGGCCGCCAGCGGCAAGCTCGACGATCCGATGATCGCCGATGAACTCGGCGCGCTGCACATCAAGTGCGAGATTCTGCGCCTCACGGCCTACCGCGGCCTGACGGCAACGATGAAGTACGGCCAGCCTGGCCCTGAGGGGTCGCTGACGAAGTGGATGTGGTCGCAGGGCAACCAGGAGCTGATGCAGTTCGCAACCAAGGCGCTCGGGCCGCAGGCCTTGACCGGCGGCTCAAGCTGGGGCCGCGCGATGCTGCGCTCACGAGGCAACTCAATCGAGGGCGGCACGACAGAGGTACTCAAAAACATCATCGCTGAGCGTGTGCTCGGCCTTCCGAGGAAGAAGTAGGGGATTAGAGATGAATTTCGACTTCACAGAAGACCAGCACGAGATCAAGCGCACTGCGCGCGAGCTGCTGGCGAAGCGCTCAGGTGTTGAACAGGTCCGCGAAGCGGCCGAAGGCGACGCATACGACGAGTCGCTCTTCACCGAGCTGCGCGAGCTCGGTTGGACAGGGATCGCAATTGACGAGCAGTACGGCGGCGCCGGCCTCGGCGTCGTTGAGCTGATGATCCTCTGCGAGGAGCTCGGCTACGCGCTCGCCGCCTCGCCGTTCCTCGCGAACGCGCTCGGCGGTTTGATGATCGAGCACGCCGGCAGCGACGAGCAGCGCGCCAAGTGGCTTCCGGGGATCGCTTCCGGTGAGGCGACGGCGACGGTCGCATTCGCCAGCGGCGGTACCGCTGAGGTTGTGCCTGACGCCGACGGCGCAGCAGTAATCGTTTTGATCGAGGGCGACGAGGCAACTCTGATCGCTCGTGGGGATGCGGAGGTCGAGACTGTCCCGACGATCGATCCAACTCGCCGCTACGCCCGCGTGAGCGCGAGCGGCGGCGAAGAGCTGCCCGGCGACGTTGCCGGCGCTTTGGCCCGCGCCGAGGTTGCGCTCTCAGCTGAGATGGTTGGCATTGCGCAGCGGACTCAGGAGATGGCGATCGAGTACGCCAAGGAGCGCAAGCAGTTCGACACGCCGATCGGCGCATTCCAAGCGATCTCGCACCGCTGCGCACAGATGCTCTTTGACACCGAGGGCGCCCGTTCAGCGACCTACTTCGGTGGTTGGGCAGCCGATGCAGACGAGTCGCAGCTAGCGTTCGCGGCATCGATCGCCAAGGCGGCTGCATCGGAGGCCGCTCTGTCGGTGACAGCTTCGTCGATCCAGGTGCACGGCGGCATCGGCTTCACCTGGGAGGCCGACGTTCACTGGTTCTTCAAGCGGGCTCAGCTTGATGCCGCGATGCTTGGTGGCACCGGCACGCAGCGCGCCCGCGTAACAGAGCTAACCGCCGCTTCGCTGGCAACAGCTGGCGGCGCCTGATGCAGTTAGAGGCGAGCCCCGAAGGCAAGGAGCTTCAGGAGAAGCTGCTGCTTTTCATGGACGAGTGCATCTACCCGGCTGAGCCCGTCTTCGAGCAGCAGATGGAGGAGGCCGGGGACCCTGAGCACCACCCGCAGATCATTGAAGATCTAAAGGTCGAGGCTCGCGGGCGTGGGCTGTGGAACCTCTTCCTGCCACACAAGACGGAATGGACCGAGGGCCTCTCGAACCTCGATTACGCGCCGCTGGCTGAGATCTCCGGCCGTTCGATGGCGCTGGCGCCGGAGGCGATGAACTGCGCAGCTCCAGACACCGGCAACATGGAGCTCTTGACCGAGTTCGGTACGCCGGAGCAGCAGCAGCAGTGGCTGCGGCCGCTGCTCGAAGGTGAGATTCGCTCCTGCTTCTCGATGACCGAGCCCGACGTCGCCTCCTCTGATGCGACGAACGTTGAAACGTCAATTGTCCGTGACGGCGATGAGTACGTGATCAACGGACGCAAGTGGTGGAGCTCAGGAGCAGGCCGCGAGCAATGCAAGTTCTCAATTGTGATGGGGAAGACCGACCCCGAGGCCCGCGCGCACGCGCAGCAGAGCATGGTCATAGTGCCGCTCGACACGCCAGGCATCACTCACGTGCGCAACCTCACGGTCTTTGGCTACCTCGACCGCGAAACGCACTCCGAGCTGCTGTTCGAGGATGTCCGCGTTCCAACTTCGAATCTGCTCGGGCCTGAGGGCGGCGGCTTCATGATCGCCCAGGCGCGGCTCGGGCCGGGGCGGATCCATCACTGCATGCGGCTGATCGGGATGGCCGAGCGGGCGCTCGAGATGGCCTGTCGCCGCGCGCTTTCGCGAGAGGCTTTCCGCAAGACGCTGGCCGAACAGGGCGTCATCCAAGATTGGATCGCCGAGAGCCGGCTCGCGATCGACCAAGCACGGCTGCTGACGATGGACGCCGCTTGGCAGATGGACGTCGCCGGCAACAAGGCCGCGCGCAACGCGATCTCCTCGATCAAGGTCGTTGTGCCGAGGATGACCTGCGACGTGATTGACCGTGCGATTCAGATTCATGGCGGCGCTGGCGTCAGCGATGACTTCCCGCTGGCCGCGATGTACGCGGGCGCGCGCACGCTACGGATCGCCGACGGACCCGATGAGGTTCACAAGATGGTGATCGCGCGGCGCGAGCTAAGCCGCTACGCCGAGTAGTTCGCTTAACCGAGGCGACGGTCGAGCACGGCGCTGGTCAGCTTCGCCAGCATCAGTCCTGTGAGACTGCCGGCGAGCACGTCGCCTGGGTAGTGAACGCCGGTGTGGATCCGCGAGTAGGCGACGGCGGCGGCAGGGATCGCTAGCAGCGCGCCGGCCGCCGGCATCACGTGGCCAACTCCCGCAGCGAAGGCGAAGGCCGATGCTGAATGGCCCGAAGGGAACGATGTTGAGCTGGGCATCGAAACGTGCCGCTCTTCGATCACTCCGATCGCAACTCGATCGGGCCGACGGCGACGGCTGAGAGGCTTCATTAAGACGTTCACGATTGCCGAGCTGACGGTGATCGAAGCGATCCCGTAGAGCGCAGCCCGGCGCCCGCGCCGGCCGCCAAAGAGCGAGAGTAATGCGGCGCTGGCGGCCCAAGGCTTAGAGAGGTTTGCGGCATCAGAAACCAGTGCCAGCGGGCCGTCGAGCGAGGGCGTTGAGCTGGCGGCAATCGATGCGTAGAGCGACGCGTCGGCGTGGTGAGCCCTAGCGAGCAGGCCGCTCGCTGATTGGGGATTTGGGTTCGCTGCAGACACGGAGAGCGATCTTAGGGGCCGCAGGCCGTAGGATCTGCGCTGTGCCGACCAACGAAGCCACAGTTGTCCTGCTGCGCCACGGTGAAACCGAGTGGTCGCTTAACGGGCGCCACACCGGACTGAGCGACATTGAGCTGACAGAGAACGGCCGCAATGAGGCGCGCGAGGCAGGCAAGCGGCTCACTGGGATGGAGTTTGACCACGTCCTCACGAGCCCACTAAAACGCGCCCGCGACACCTGCGAACTGGCCGGCTACGGCGCCGGCGCGCAGACGACCGACGAGCTGACGGAATGGAACTACGGCGAGTACGAAGGAATTACAACGGTTGAGATTCAGCAGAGCCGCCCCGACTGGTGGCTCTTCTCCGACGGCTGCCCAGGCGGCGAGAGCGCCAGCGACGTAGGCGATCGCGTCGATCCGCTGATCGAGCGTGCGCGCGAAGCTGGTGGAAGCTGGCTCTTTGTCGCTCACGGTCACGTGCTGCGAGTCGTCGGCGCCCGCTGGGCGGGGCTGGCGGCGCATGAGGCTTCGGTTCTGCTGCTCGGAACGGCGGCGATCTGCGTCCTTGGCCACGAACACGGCCGTCCGGCGCTGAAGCACTGGAACGACACCGGGTCGCTCTCCTGACCTTCGGTCAAGCCGTCAGAGTCCGCGAGCGATGAAAAGCACAATCACAGAGTTGCTGCCCCTTGCGGTAGTGATTGCGATCAGTCCGGTACCGATCCTGGCCGTGATCATGATGCTGCTGACCGACCGTGAGCGGGCCAACCCGCTCGCCTTTCTTGCAGGTTGGATCTGCATCCTGACCGTGCTCGTCACGGGGGCGATCCTCTCCGGCGCCGACTCGGTCAGCACAACCCCGTCGAAAACGGTCGCCGTGGTCTTCGTTGTTGTCGCAGTGGGGCTGATTGCATTGGCGATCCATGAGTGGCGGCGGCGGCCGCGGAAGGGCGAGCCGCAGCGGATTGAGCCGTGGACGAAGTTCCTCCACACTGTCACGCCAGCACGGGCTTTTGCACTCGGAGTCGGGCTGGTGATCGTTGCCGTCAAGGACGTGCTCTCGGCGCTCCAGGCTGGGGCGCTAATTGATGACGCCTCGTTCTCGCTCGGGCAGCAGATCGTTGCCGTGATCTTCTTCGTCCTTGTCTCCTCGCTGCTGATCATCATCCCGATCGCTGTCGCGGCAGCGTTCGGCGAGCGCGCCGTGCCGACGCTCCATCGCTGGCGCCAGTGGCTTGAGCGTCACGGGCGACTGGTGCTCGCTTGCCTCTTCTCGCTGATCGCTTTGCTGCTGTTGCTGCAGGGTCTTAGCGTCCTCGTCTAAGCGATACCGTTAGCCCCGATGTCAACGACCGAGCGCCCGCCAAACTTGATCCTGCTGATCACCGATCAGCAGCGCGCCGTGCAGCACTGGCCCGACGATCAGGAGTGGCTCGACGCGCTGACGCCGAACGATGCAGCGCTACGCGCAACCGGCGTTGACTTCACGCGCGCCTTCACTGCGACGGCGATGTGCTCGCCGAGCAGGGCCTCATTCCTGACCGGCACCTACCCCTCGCGTCACGGCGTCACGCTGACGCTCGTTGAAGGTCAAATCTGGCCCGATTTGGAGAACGCCGGTGCGTCACTTCCATTGGCAGCGAACGCCGTCAAGAGCGGCGCGGTCCGCTTCAAGCGAATGTTCAAGAGCCTGGTCCGCTCGATGCTGCGGGTTGGGCCGAAATCCGGCAGCGAACCGGAGCTTCCAGCGGGGATCGAGACACTCGCGACGATGCTTGGCAGCCACGGCTACCACGTCGCCCTTCGTGGCAAGTGGCACCTGACTAAGCCGGTCAACGGAACGAACTGGACGAGCGCCGATGGCGAGCGGATCGAGCGCGACTATGGGTTTGCCGGCTGGGAGCCGCCGGACGCTGGCGGCGACACCTTCCCGGAGACTTTCGGCGGCGGCGATGGCGGCCCGGCCAACGGTGGCTGGGACAAGGTTTACATGGATCAGGTCGAACGCTTCCTCGCGCAGGAGAATCTGCCTGAGCCGTTCTGCCTCGTCGTCTCGTTGATTAACCCGCACGATGTGCTCGCTTATCCGTCGAGCTTCCGCGTCGGTGGTTACCGGCGCGAGGAATTTGCCGATCTCGACATCCCATTGCCGCCGACGATCGACGAATCGCTCGCCAACAAGCCGGGCGTCCATTCGATGGCGCTGGTTGGGATGGCGGCCTACCTCGGCCCGCTCGTGAACCGCGACCAAGAGCGCGACTACGTCAATTTCTACGCCCACCTGCAGCGCGTTGTCGACCGCCAGGTTGGCCGCTTGTTGACGGCGCTCGGCGACGTTGACGACCCAAAGTCGCTGCGCTCCCGCACCGTGATCGCCCGCACCTCAGACCACGGCGACATGGGGCTCTCGCATGGCGGCGCGCGTCAGAAGATCTTCAACGCCTATGAGGAGACGATCCGCGTGCCGCTCGTCTTCTCTAACCCCGTTTGCTTCCCGAAGCCGGCCGCGACCGACACGCTCGCTTCGCTGATCGATCTCGTCCCGACCTTTCTCGCGATCGGCGGCGCCAAAACCGAGAGCCAGCTCGACGGGCGCGACCTCAGCCCTGTTCTCGCCAACTTCGCTAAGCCGACCGCGAAACGGCTTGAGAAGTGCGGCGTCGATTTTGGACCAATCGTTGACAGCGCTTCCGGCGCAAAGGAAGTTCGCGACCACATTCTTTTCACCTACGACGACCACCAGTCGGGCACTGCGATGCAGAACGGTTCCGGCCAGCCGAACCGCGTCCGCTGCGTCCGCGACGAGCGCTGGAAGTACGCCGTCTACCTCGATCCAAACGGAGTCGAGGGGCCTGAGTACGAGCTCTACGACCTGCGCAGCGACCCTGATGAGACATACAACCTCGTTGACACAAAGACCGGCCGGCCGCGCTCGCCGCGCGCCGTTCGTGAGCAGCCAAGGCTTGCCGCGCTGCTGAGCGATGCCTGCGAAGAAGCTGGCATGACATCGCCGGCGCTGCCTGCCGCTTAGGCGATTCCGCCCACGCGCGACTAACCTGATCGGCGTGGACCCGATCATCAAGAACGCTCCGCTCGCGCCGCTGACGACGCTGCGGATCGGCGGCGCTGCGAAACAGCTCTGGACAGTTGACAGCGAGGACGAGTGCGTAGCTGCGATCAAGCAGCTCGATCAGGACGGCGAAAAGTTCTTCGTGCTTGGCGGCGGCAGCAACGTTGTGATCGCCGACGACGGCTTCGATGGCACTGCCTTGCACCTTGCCTATGAGGGAGCCGAGCACCAGCAGCGCGATGATGATTCGTTCGCGATCGATGCCAGCGCCGGCGACGACTGGGCGCTGCTAGTTGATGCGTTGGTTGAGGCTGGGTTAAGCGGCGTTGAGTGCTTGGCGGGGATCCCCGGGCTGGTTGGCGCGACGCCGATCCAGAACGTCGGCGCCTACGGCCAAGAGGTCGCGACGACGATCGAAGCTGTGCGCGTCTATAACCGAGCCACCGAGCAGGTCGAAGAGTTGACTCCAGAGCAGTGTGGTTTCGGTTACCGCACCAGCGCGCTGAAGGGGAACAAGGACTTGGTTGTGCTCGGCGTCCGCTTCCTGCTCGAGCGCTCGCCCCTCAGCGCTCCAATTGGTTACAGCGAGCTTGCCAAGAAGCTCGACGTCGAGCTTGGCGAACGGGCCGAAGCGGAGGCCGCGCGAAGTGCTGTGCTTGAGCTGCGCGGCGCGAAGGGGATGGTGCTCGACGAGCGCGACCACGACACTTGGAGCGCCGGCTCGTTCTTTACGAACCCAATCCTGACGGCGGCCGAGTTTGAGCAGCTTGGGCAGCGCGTTAGAGAGCACTGCGGCGACGAAGCGGCGGCTCCGCGGTTCGATGCCGCCGGAGGCATGGTCAAGAGTTCGGCGGCTTGGCTAATTGAGCAGGCTGGCTTCAGCCGGGGAGAGCAACGCGGCCAGGTTGCGCTCTCCTCCAAACACACGCTTGCGCTGACGAACCGAGGCGATGCGAGCGCGGCTGAGTTGATCTCCTTCGCGCACGAGATTGCCGCGCGCGTGGACGAGCTCTTTGCGGTTCAGCTTCGCCCCGAACCGGCTCTGATCGGAATTGAGTGGTGAGCGACGCGCGTTAACCGCGGTCTTCGTTCTCATCACGCGCAGTTACGCGTGCCAAGTTGACCTCTTCGCCGTCCTTCGTGTCTGGGTAGACGACATAAGCCAGCGGCGCGCCGCCGAACCAAGTTGCGTTCTCGCCGTCGCCGACAAAAACCCCAGCCCGCTCGGTTCCGTCAGGCTGCTGGACCCAAACTGCTTCGCCTTCTTTAAAGAGTGCCATCGGCGCATCTTTGCTGATCGCGATCTTTTTGGCGCTGCGACGGCATGCCGCCGAGGCTTCTCGCGGATGGCAGGCGTATTGTCTGCGGGCGATGAGCATCGCCAACAGCCCACAGCTAGATGCTCGCGCGCGCTCGCGTGGACGCAGCGGAATCGCGGCGATCTGCGTTCTCGCGCTCGGCTGGGCGTTTGTGATGCAGTCGCTCGGCTGGGCCCAGACCTCCTACTTCGCTTTCGTCAAGGCGCTCGGCGACGGCACCGCTCAGATCGACAAGTACCACTGGGAGACGCGCGACAAGTCGTGGATCAATGGCCACTTCTTCTCGGTCAAGGCGCCAGGGCTGCCGATGATCGCGACCCCGGCCTATCTGCTGCTGAAGGCGGCTGGAGCTGAGCAGGTTTCGACGAGCGCGGCCGATCGTGCGCGCCGCGGCGGAGCGAAACTTTGGACCTACAAGGCGCTCAACGTCTCGGCCTACGGCTATGACTCAGCCCGGGCCCGCGCCGTAACGCGCCAGCTGGAGGTCCAGGCGCCGCTCGTCTGGTCGATCGGCCTGCTCGTCAGCGTGCTGCCAGCGCTCGGCCTGCTGCTGCTGATCAGAAAAGTCGCCGAGCGGCTACGGCCAGGCTATGGAACGGTCAGCGCGCTGACGCTCGGAATGGCGACGATGGTGCTGGTATTTGCGAGCCAGTTCTTTGGTCACATGCTCGCCTCGCTAGTGATATTCGCCGCCTTCGCTCTGCTGATGCGCGAGCGACGCGGGCCGCCGCGGCTGGCGCTGGTCGGGCTAGCCGGCGTACTGGCAGGGCTGGCGGTCACGGTTGAATACCCAATCGCGCTGGCCGGCGCGGCGATCGGCGTTTACGCGATGCTGCGTGGCGATCTGCCTGGCGCTGGGCTGTGGCCGAAACTGGCCCGCGGCGCTGCCTACGCCGCCGGAGTCGTCATCGGTGTCGCGCCGATCCTCGCCTACAACCAGTGGGCTTTCGGCTCACCGTCGACAAACTCCTACAGCAACGCGGTTGATGTTCAAGGTTTCAGCGGCCACGCCACGCTGGGGCTGAACTCCGGTGGCTTCTTCGGCATCGGCGTACCCGATCCGCAGGCCGCGCTCGAACTGCTGTTGGCGCCGCGTGGAATCATCACGATCACTCCGGTAGTCATCGCAGGGCTCTACGGCGTCTGGCTGATGCGGAGCAACGGCAAGCGCGCCGAGGCAAACTTGATCATCGCGATCGTCGCGCTCTTCTTTATCTACGACACCGGCTACTGGCTGCCGTTCGGCGGCGGGACGCCGGGGCCGCGCTTCCTAATCCCAACGCTGCCGTTTATCGCGCTCGGCTTCGCCGAGGCTTGGCGGCGGATCCCGGCGACGACGCTGGTGCTGTCGGCCTGCGGCTTTGTCGTGATGGCGACGGCACTGCTGACTTATCCACTAGTTGGGGCTGGCAACCTCTTCCAGTGGCAGGAGCGGGCGCTAGACAACACCTTCCAGCACACGATCCTGACCGTCTTTGGGCTCGGCGATGGCTGGCCGACAATCATCCCGGTGCTGGCGCTCTTTGCGGCCGCGATCTGGCTCGGCGCGCGTGCCACCGGTGCGCTCGCCGTGCGCGCCGACACGCGCCTAGCGCTGTGGGCACTCGGCGCTTGGGCGCTGCTAGCTCTCGCGCTCTCACGCCTGCTCGGCGAGCGCGCCGCCTACGGCAACAATCCCGACGCATCGAACCACGGTGGGCTGCCCGTCTCGGTCGTGGTCATTGCCCTGGCCGTGGCCTTGATTGGGCTGCTGCTAGCGCGGCGGGCCGAGCGGCTTAGCGCCGATCGGGGGCAGCCGCAGGATCAGCAAGGGGCCGCGGCGCTCGCTGCCGACGCCTAGGACAGGGAGTAGGCGCTCGGCCGATGCGGTCAGTTGCGCGCCGCCCGGGAGCAGGCCGTTGATCACGACCGTCGCCACGCCGCGCGAGCGCAGCGCTTCGAGCGATTGGACGCTGCTTAGGCCGTCGACCGCAGCAAGCGTGCGCGCGAAGTATCGCGGCTGAAACCCGGTGCGGCCGTTGAGCAGCTTCGGGAAACCGTCGGTTGACCAGAGCAGGTAGCGGCGGTTGTCGGTAGCTTCAGCGGGCAGTTCGAGCAGCGGCTGGCGCAGGCCAGCTAGCGACGCTGGCGCAGTTGGCACGCGCGGGTGGGGGTAGACGAGCCCGCTGCCTTCGGCAAGAACGATCAGCGTCAGCAGCGCGGCGCTGGCGACAGCGAAGCGCTCGTTTCGTGAGCGCGCCTTCACCGTTGCCGCGACCCGTGCTGCTCCAGCGGCGGCAAGCAGCGCCAAAAGCAGCGAGGTCAATGTCTCGAGCCTGCCTGGCACGCGGATCCCTTGCCAGCCTGGGAGCACCTCGAAGAGCCAGCGGTAGGGGAGCCAGCTGCCGATTCCATCGGCGGCAAAGCCGAGCGAGAGCAGTGCGCAGCAGAGCGCAGCGACGCCGAGGCCGGTCCGCAGACCACGCGGGTAGCCACGCCAACCGAGACCGGCGAGCGCAAGCAGCAGGATCGCCAGCCCGGGGAAGAGTGTTTTCTCGGCGACGGCGTCCATTCCAGCGCGGACAGGCGCCGTCACAGAACCCCAGATCAGGTTTGTCTCCGGCGCGGCGATGAAGGCTTTCAGCGGCGGCGAGTAGTAACTAACGAGGTTTGCCGAGCGTTCGGCTTCGGGGTACGCATCGAGCACGCGCAGGTAGGGGCGCGAGAGGAAGAAGGCGGTCGCGGCCAGCAGCAGGCCGCCGGTGAGCGTCGCAACCACAACCCGCCGCGCGGGCGCAGGCTTCCCGGCTCGCCACCAGAGCACGGCGGAGATCAACGCCAGTAGCGCCAGCAAATAAACGAGCGGTAGTCCGAGCGAGAAGCCGAGCGATAGCTGCCAAGTGGCCACCGCCCAGCCACCGAAAATCAGGCCAGCCGATTGGCGCCTGTAGCCGCGCAGCAGCAAGGCGAGAGCGATTGGGATGCCGCCGCTGGAGATCACGTGCAGGTGGCCTCCCTGTTCCAGCCGCCAGGGTGCGAAGGCAAAGGCCGCGCCGGCGACCAGCGCCGCCCAAGGTGGCGCGCCAAGCTCGCGCGCCAGTAGGTAGGCGCCGAAGAAGCAGAGCGCGAAGGCGAAGAGGAAGAGCAGGTCGTAGCGGGCAACTGCCGCCCCGGGGCCGGAACCGATCATTCCCGCCGGTGTGTAGCCAATTAGCGCGTCGGAGAAAGCAAGCGTGTCGTGCAGTGGCCAGAACTGGTTGCTCTGGAAGAAGCTGAGCGGCTGGGTCAGCAGCGCGTGGCCGTCCCAGGCGACCTGCCAAGCCTGCGGCAGCGGGTCTCCAAGGTCGAGCGGAATCTCGCTGCCAAGGTTCAGGATCAGTGGCCAGAACTGGACCACAGCCACCAGTGCCGCGGTTAGCGCCACCAAGATTAATTCGCGGCTGCTGAGCCGAGGGGATCGTTGCCACCAGTCGGCGATCATCGCTTGCTGAGGTTACAGAGAGCGGCCTTAACACAATGGCTCAGCACGATTGAAAAAAACCCTTTAGGCTCGCATCCAATGATCTTTGCCGTTGGAGTTGACCACGCCGGAGCACCGCTCCATGACGTCGCTACGTCGACGCTAACCGAGCTCGGCCACGAGGTAATCGACCTCGGCCAGTGCGATGACTACCCCGATATGGCTCTAGAGATGGGCAAGGTAATTGACTCCGGCGACGCAGAGCGCGGCATCCTCGCCTGCGGCTCGGGCGCCGGTATCGCTGTCGCGGCCTCGAAGCTGCCAGGGATTCGCGCGCAGACGATCCACGACACCTACACCGCTCACCAAGCCGTCGAGCACGACGCCGTAAATGTGCTTTGCATTGGCGGCCGCGTGATCGGCAGCGAGGTCGCGCGCGAACTCGTCCGCACTTTTGCCCAGGCGCAGGTAAGCGATGAGCCGCGCCACCTGCGCCGCCGCGCCAAGGTCGAACTACTTGAATTTGAAGGACTAGATGCCAACCTCGAAGGAGATAGCTAATGCAGATTGGAATGATCGGCCTCGGCCGGATGGGTGCCAACATGGTCGAGCGACTGATGCTCGACGGACATGACTGCGTCGTTTTTGATCCCAACAAGGACGCCGTTGACGCGCTCGTCGCGAAGGGCGCCACCGGCGCCGAATCGGCCGCCGACATGGCCTCGAAGCTGAGCGCCCCGCGCGCTATCTGGCTGATGGTTCCAGCTGGCATCGTTGATCCAGTGCTGAAGGAAGCCGTCGACGCGCTCGAATCGGGCGACCTCGTAATCGATGGTGGCAACAGCTATTACATCGACGACCGCCGTCGCGCCGCTGAGCTCAAAGAGAAGGGCCTCCACTACGTCGACTGCGGCGTCAGCGGCGGTGTATGGGGACTGACCGAGGGCTACGGCCTGATGGCCGGCGGCACCGATGACGCGATCGCGATGATCGCTCCGGTACTGCAGTCGCTCGCTCCGGGCGTTGATTCAGCGCCGCGCACCCCAGGCCGCACCGGTGACCCAACTCCGGCCGAAGAGGGCTGGCTGCACTGCGGCCCTTCGGGCGCAGGTCACTTCACGAAGATGGTCCATAACGGCATTGAGTACGGCCTGATGGCCGCTTACGCCGAGGGCCTCAACATTCTCAAGCACGCCAACGTTGGTAGCGGCACGCAAGAGGTTGATGCTGAGACGACTCCGCTGCGTAACCCGGAGAACTACCAGTACGACCTCAACCTGCCGGACATCGCTGAAGTTTGGCGCCGCGGCACCGTGATTCGCAGCTGGCTGCTCGACCTAATCGCCGATGCGCTCGCCGCCGACCACGACCTCAGCGGCTTTGCTGGCCGCGTCTCCGACTCCGGCGAGGGTCGTTGGACCGCCTTGGCAGCGATCGACACCGGCACGCCGGCGCCGGTCCTGACGACGGCGCTCTACGAACGCTTCACGAGCCGCGGCGAAGCCGATTATGCAGACCGCCTGCTGTCGGCAATGCGTAACGAGTTCGGTGGCCACGACGAGAAGCCCGCAGGGAGTAAATAGTGGCTAAGCCAAAGCGGGGTGACGCGCTGGTCGTCTTCGGGGCGACCGGCGACCTAGCGTTCAAGCAGATCTTCCCCGCACTTCAGCGGATGGTTATCGACGGCGAGCTCGACGTGCCGGTTGTCGGCGTCGCCCGTGAGGGCGGGCATGTTGATCAGCTCCGCGCCCGCGCCAAAGCGAGCCTCGAAGCCAGCTCCGACGGACTCAACAAGGCTGCCTTCAAGAAGCTCAGCTCGCTAATGCGTTACGCCGGTGGCGATTACGCCGACCACAACACCTTCGTTGAGCTGCAGGGAGCACTGAAAGGCTGCAAGCGGCCGGTTCACTACCTAGCGATTCCACCGTCGTTGTTCGGCCCGGTCGTCGGCCATCTAGGCGACGTTGGTCTCGCTGAGCAGGGCCGAGTCGTCGTTGAGAAGCCGTTCGGCCACGACCTTGCTTCGGCCGAGAAGCTCAACGCTGAGCTGCACAGTGTCTTCCCTGAGGATCGGATCTTCCGGATCGACCATTTCCTCGGCAAGACGCCGGTTGAGAACATCCTCTTCTTCCGCTTCGCCAACGCCTTCCTTGAGCCGGTCTGGAACCGCGATTACGTTCGCCAGATTCAGATCACGATGGCTGAGGATTTTGATGTTGCCAATCGCGGCTCCTTCTACGATGCCGTCGGCACGATTCGCGACGTGATCGAGAACCACCTCTTCCAGGTTCTAACGCTGGTTGCAATGGACCCATTCAGCGGCCACGGCGACGCTGCGCTGCGCGAAGAGAAGGCACGCTTCCTGCGCGGGATCAGGACGCTGAAGGCGAAGGACATCGTCCGTGGCCAGTACCAGGGCTATCGCAAGACGAAGGGCGTAAATCCCAAGTCAACGACCGAGACCTACACGGCAATGAAGCTCCACATCGACACTTGGCGCTGGGCCGATGTGCCGATCCTGATTCGCGCCGGCAAGGCTTTGCCCGTAACCGCGACCGAGATTGTCGTTGAGCTGAAGACTCCGCCGGAGAAGCTTTTCCCGAAGGATCATCCACGCGGCAACAGGATGCGCTTCCAGATCAACCCGCAGGTGGTTGTTTCGATCGAGGTTCAGTCGCGCAAACCGACCGTTGACACCTTCGAGGTCGAAGACATCGAACTGGCGGCGGTACGCCAAGACGCGCATCAGATCCCGCCCTATCAGCGGCTGCTTTCGGCGGCGCTCGATGGCGATCACGACCTTTTTGCCACCCAGGGAACAATTGATGAGGCCTGGCGGATCGTTGATCCGATCCTCGGCAACGCAACGCCTATCTACCCATACAAGCGTGGTTCGTGGGGCCCGAAGGAAGCAGATCGCCTGGCGCCTGCCTCCGGCTGGATTCCCCCGCACATCCACGATCCAGTCAAGTGACCGCCTAGCGGCCTAAGGAGTAATAAGCAATGAAAGCGACACAAGCCCTCCACGAAGCGGGCCAAAGCCTCTGGCTCGACAACATCACACGCACGCTGCTCGACGAGGGCACGCTGGCGAAGTACATCGCTGAGCTGAGCGTCACAGGGTTGACCTCAAACCCGACGATCTTCGAGAAGGCGATCACCGGCGGCGACACCTATGACGAGCAAGTTCACAGCTTTCACGGCAGCGACATGACCGATGAGCAGGTCTTCTTTGAGGCTGCGATCGCCGACCTTCAGCGCGCCGCCGACCTGTTCGGCGAGATTCACACCCGGACCGACAACCTCGATGGTTTCGTTTCGCTCGAGGTATCGCCCGAGCTGGCCTACGACACCGACGCCACCGTCGCCCAGGCAAAAGAGCTCCACGCGAAGGTTGATCGCTCGAACGTCTTCATCAAGATCCCGGGCACGCCGGAGGGGCTGCCAGCGATCAGCGCGGCGATCCACGCCGGAATCCCGGTCAATGTGACGCTGCTCTTCAACAGCGCCCACGCACTGGCCGCAGCCGATGCCTACTACACCGGCCTTGAGCGCCGCGTCGCCGACGGCCTTTCGCCAAACATCCAGTCGGTCGCTTCGCTCTTCATGAGCCGCTGGGACGTCGCCGTTGCCGACCAAGTCCCAGCCAACCTGAAGGACAAGCTTGGCCTCGCGATCGGTGGCCGCGCCTACCGTGACTACCGCGACCTGCTCGCGTCAGAGCGCGTTCAGGCCCTGATGAACGAAGGCGCACGGCCGCAGCGACTGCTCTGGGCCAGCACCGGAACGAAGGATCCGGAAGCCTCCGACACGCTCTACATCTCAGGGCTCGCCGCTCCTTACACCGTCAACACGATGCCGGAGGGAACATTGCTCGACTTCGGCGACCATGGCCCAACGCCGGTCGTCGTGATGGATCCAGATGGAGGCGACTGCGAAGAGGTCTTGAGCGAGTTTGAGGCCGCCGGAGTTGACTTGGACGCGCTCGCGGCGAAGCTGCAGAGCGATGGCGCAAGTTCATTCGTCAATTCGTGGACGACCTTGATCGAAGCGATCAAGACCAAGCGTTCAGACCTAGCCGGAGCGTAGGCGCAATGGAAATCAAGCAGACACGCCTCGACGAGCTGCCCTCATGGGCGGCGCTAAAAGCTAACGCCGCTGAGCTGAAAGGTCAGAGCCTGGCCTCGATGTTCGAAGCCGACGCCAGCCGCGCCGACGAAATGTCGGTCGACTTTGGCGGCTACCACTACGACTACTCGAAGCAGCTCGCCAGCCCTGAGACGATCAAGCTGCTGATCGCCTGCGCCCGTGAGGCCGGCATCGAAGAGCGGATCAAGGCGATGTTTGCCGGCGAGGCGATCAACGTCTCGGAGGACCGCTCGGTGCTGCACCTAGCGCTGCGCGCGCCGAAGGGTGACGAGATCATCGTCGACGGCGTCAACGTCGTCGATCAGGTCCACGAGGTGCTTGACCGAATGGGCGACTTCACTGACAAGATTCGCTCCGGCGAGTGGAAGGGCGCTACCGGCAAGCCAATTCGCAACGTCGTCAACATTGGCATCGGCGGCTCACACCTCGGCCCTGAGATGGCGACAATCGCGCTCGCCCACTACAGCGACCGCGGGATGAACTTCCGTTTCGTCTCCAACGTTGACGGCAGCGACTTTGCTGAGAAGACGCTCGACCTCGACCCTGAGGAGACGCTCTTCATCATTGTCTCGAAGACCTTCGTCACGCTCGAGACGCTTACCAACGCCGGCACTGCACGCGAGTGGATCGTTGACGCGCTCGGCGAGGACTCGGTTGAGCATCACTTCGTCGCCGTCTCAACTAACGCTGAGGGCGTAGCCAAGTTCGGCATCAACACCGACAACATGTTCGGTTTCTGGGATTGGGTTGGCGGCCGCTACTCGATGGACAGCTCGGTCGGCCTGACGATCATGTGCGCGATCGGCCGCGAGAACTTTGCCGAGATGCTGGCCGGCTTCAACGCCGTCGATGAGCATCTGCGCAGCGCTCCGCTGGAAGAGAACATGCCGGTCCTGATGGGCCTCGTTGGCGTTTGGAACCGCAACCTGATGGACTTCCCGACCGTCGCGATCCTTCCGTATGTAGCTGAGATGGCGCGCTTCCCGGCTTATCTGCAGCAGCTTGAGATGGAGTCGAACGGCAAGCACGTGATGCTCAACGGTGACCAGGTCGGCTGGGATACGGCGGCCGTCTTCTGGGGCGAGCCGGGCACTAACGGCCAGCACGCGTTCTACCAGATGATTCATCAGGGAACGGAGATCGTCCCGACCGAGTTCATCGGCTTCTGCGACCCGATCTACCCGCTCGGCAGCCACCACGATCTGTTGATGGCGAACATGTTCGCTCAGGCTGAAGCGCTGGCCTTTGGCCGCGATGCTGAAACGCTGCGCGCCGCCGGAAGCCCAGAGGAACAGATCTCGGCTCGCATCTGTCTCGGCGATCGTCCCTCAACGACGCTGCTGATCGATGGGCAGCTAACGCCTCGGGCGCTCGGCACGCTGGTTGCGCTCTATGAGCACCGTGCCTTCACTGAAGGAGTGCTCTGGGGAATCGATTCGTTCGATCAGTGGGGCGTCGAGCTCGGCAAGGTGCTTGCCGGAACGCTCGCCGATCAGCTGAT
>JBAXGJ010000003.1:0-21148 GCA_037139475.1 Actinomycetes bacterium | reverse complement strand
GGCTTCGAGATCGAGGTCTTCTTCACGCCCGGCCACAGCCCTGGGCACGTCACCTATGCCTTCTGCGACCCCGACGACGCCGATGGCGGCTACGTGCTCGCCAGTGGCGACGTGCTGTTCCAAGGATCGGTCGGGCGGACAGACCTTCCCGGCGCCGACCACGCTGAACTGATGCGTTCGCTGGCGATGCTGGCCGACTCGTTTGCCGATGAAACAACGGTGCTGCCTGGCCACATGGGGATCACGACGCTTGGCCACGAGCGCGCAACCAATCCATTCCTGCAAGATCTGCCGAGCGTTTCGTGAGCGAGCCGCTGCAGGCGCCGCGCGGCACCTTCGACATCCTGCCCGAGCAGGCACCGCTGCGGCTGGCGGTCGAGAACGTAACGCGCTCAGTGCTTGAGAGCGCTGGATACGAACGGATAGAGACGCCGACCTTCGAACCGACCGAGCTGTTCACGCGTAGCGTTGGAGAGGCCACCGACATCGTTCAGAAGGAGATGTACAGCTTCACCGATGGGGGAGAGCGCTCACTAACTCTGCGGCCTGAGGTGACGGCTCCGATTGTTCGCGCCTACCTCCAGCACGGCATGCACAAGCTGCCGCAGCCGGTCAAGCTTTGGTACCTGTCGAGCTGCTTCCGTTACGAGCGCGCCCAGAAGGGTCGCTACCGCCAGTTCTGGCAGATCGGCGCTGAGGCGATTGGTTCCGACGATCCGGCCGTTGACGCAGAGTCGATCGCGCTGCTGGCTGAGATCCTCGAGCAGCTTGGAGTGCAGGGACTGCAGCTTCGGATCGGCAGCCTCGGCGGCTCGGCCGCGCGCGAGCGCTACCGCGAGCTGCTGAAAGCACACCTGCGCGCGAATGAAGATCAGCTCGCAGACGATGTAAAGGCGAGGATCGACCTAAACCCGCTCCGTGCATTCGATTCGGCGGACGAATCAACCCGCGCCGTGATGGCAACCGCGCCGCTACTGCTCGATCACCTCGACAAGGAAGATCTCGATCACTTTGCACAGGTTCGCTCGCTGCTCGACGCGATTGAGCTGCCGTATGTGATCGACCCGACGCTGGTGCGCGGGCTCGACTATTACGCACGCACCGTCTTCGAGTTCAGCTCCGACGCGCTCGGGGCTCAGAGCGGCGTCGGCGGCGGCGGGCGCTACGACGGCCTTGCAGAGCAGATCGATGGCCCACCAACGGCTGGCTTCGGCTGGGCGGCGGGGGTTGAACGGATCTTGCTGGCAGCCGAAGGGCTGCCCGAACCGGAGCCGCTGACAGTCCTATTCATAGCCCGCGCAGACGATGCAGCGGCGACGACGGCAACCAGCTTCGCGCTTAGCGCTGCCGCTCGGCGCGCCGGCGTTCCGACCCAAATTGAACTTGCGGGCCGCTCGATCAAGGGCCAGTTCAAGCACGCCGACAGGGTCCGCGCGCGTTACGTCGCCGCCGTCTCCTCTTCCGGGATCGAGCTAAAAGATTTCGAAAGCGGCGAGACGACACGCTTCGAGGACGGCGACGCGGCATTGGCCGCCGTGCTCCGTGGCCGAGGGATCTCTTGATGCGCACGCCGCAGCCAAATCAATACCGCGACAGCTGGTGCGGTGAGCTCGGCTCCGATGACGTCGGCCGCCAGGCGCGCGTCGCCGGCTGGGTCCATCGACGCCGCGACCACGGTGGCTTGATCTTCATCGACCTGCGCGATCGCTCAGGGATCCTCCAGATCGTCTTCCATCCCGAGCGCGGCGCTGAACTATTCGCGCTCGCCGAGCAGCTGCGGCCAGAGCACGTTGTCTCAGTCAGCGGCGAGCTACTCGCCCGCAGCGCTGAGAACGTGAACCCGGAGATGGCGACCGGCGCGGTCGAGCTGGAGGTTTCGCAGGGCGAATCTCTCGCTTCGAGCCACACGCCGCCATTCGCGATCGATGAAGACGGGCCGGTTGACGAGACGACGCGGCTTCGCTACCGCTGGCTTGATCTGCGCCGCGGCGGGATGCAGCAGACGATGATCACGAGGGCGCTGATCACGCAGACGCTGCGCGAGCAGCTTGTGGAGCGCGACTTCCTCGAAATCGAAACGCCGATCCTGACGAAGTCAACTCCCGAAGGAGCCCGCGACTTCCTCGTTCCAAGCCGGATGAATCCTGGCGACTGGTACGCGCTTCCGCAGTCGCCGCAGCTCTTTAAGCAGCTGCTGATGATGGCTGGCTACGAGCGCTACTTCCAGATTGCCCGCTGCTTCCGCGACGAGGACCTGCGCGCCGACCGCCAGCCGGAGTTCACGCAGCTCGACGTCGAGATGGCGTTTGTTGACGAAGACCAAGTGATCGAGGTCAGCGAGGCTGCGATCGCCGCAGTATTCGCCGCAACTGACTTTGAGATCGCGCCGGCACCATGGCCGAGGGTCGGCTACGACGAAGCAATGCTCCGCTACGGCAGTGACCGCCCCGACCTTCGCTTTGGGCTTGAGATTAAGGACGTCAGCGAGCAGCTGCGTGGATCAGAGTTCAAGGTCTTCGAATCCGTTCTCAGCGGCGGCGGCACGGTCCGCGCGCTCAACGCCGGTGCGCGCGAAATGTCGCGCTCCGAGCTCGACAGTCTCAATGAGGTTGTGCAGGTTCACGGCGCCAAAGCTGTCGCGCCGATCGTCGTCGGTGACGGCGGCTGGACAGGCAACCTCGCGAAGTTTTTCACCGTCGAGCAGATCACGGCAGTCAACAGCGCACTCGAGGCGAGCGACGGCGACCTGCTCTGCTTCGTTGCCGACAGCCCGGCTGTCGCGCCGGTCGCTATCGGCGCACTGCGGCTTGAGCTCGCTGCACGCTTCGATCTAATTCCCGAAGGCCAGCACGCGGTCTGCTGGGTCGTTGACTTCCCGATGTTCGAAGCCGACGCAGAGACCGGCGGCCTGACCGCGCTCCATCATCCGTTCACGGCGCCCGAAGGCGACCTCGACGATCCGGCCGCGCTGCGCTCACGCGCCTACGACCTCGTAGTTGACGGCAATGAGCTGGGCGGCGGTTCGATCCGCATTAACACGCCTGAGGTTCAGAGCCGAGTATTCGACGCAATTGGACTTGACGTCGAAGAGGCAAAAGCGCGCTTCGGCTTCTTGCTCGAAGCGCTTGAGTACGGCGCTCCGCCGCACGGCGGGATTGCCTTCGGCCTCGATCGAATTGCTGCACTCGTATGCGGCCGTGAGTCAATCCGCGACGTAATTGCCTTCCCGAAGACTGCCAGCGGCGCCGATCCGCTCACCGGAGCGCCGGCTCCAGCCGACGAGCGCCAGCTGCGCGAGCTAGGCATCAAGGCGCAAACGCCGCCTGCTGCCGGTTAACTGCGCCCGCGCAGCCTAGACTGAGCCGTCAATGGCTGACGAGCGTTTTGAGGATCATCTGCGCCACCCGCGCGGGCAGGGTGATGTGCCGCCAGGCGCGCACTGCGGCGTGGCCGGGGGCGCAGCCTGCGGTGACCTCGTACGGATCGCGATCCGCGTGGAGCGCGAGCGAGTCGTTGAAGCGACTTTTGCGGCTTCCGGCTGCGGTGCTGCCAGCGCTGCCGCCAGCGCCGCAGTCGAGCTGGTCGACGGAGCGCCGGTACTCGAGGCCGCGAAGATCGGCACGGCCGACGTCAGCAAGCAGCTCGGCGGGCTGAGCGCTGGAAAGATTCACGCCGCGGAGCTGGCCGCTGACGCACTGGCCCGCGCGTTAGGAGGCGCAGTCGCAGCGAACGCGCAGCTTGCGCCGCAGCCTGGCCGCGTCTTGATCGCGATGAGCGGCGGCGTTGATAGCGCCGTCGCGGCGCACCTATGCGCTGAGGGCTCCAGCGAGCCTCCGGTCGCCGTGACGCTTGAGCTCTGGCGCGACGAGCAGAACGATGCTGAGGGGAGCTGCTGCTCCGCAAGCGCAGTCCAACGCGCGCGCTCGCTGGCTCACGGCCTGGGTCTCGCTCACTTAACGCTCGACCTACGCGAGGCGTTCCGCGCCGGAGTCGTCGAACCTTGGATTGCCGGGCATGCCGCAGGAAAGACGCCGAACCCTTGCGTGCGCTGCAACGGCGCCGTCCGCCTCGACGCGATGCTCGATCTCGCGACGCGCCTCGGTGCAGCCGAGCTAGCGACCGGCCACTACGCCCGCGTGGGCGAGGACGGCCTCCTGCGCGCTGCAGCCGACCCCGCGAAGGATCAGTCCTACATGCTCGCCGCGCTGGCGCCGGAGTCGGTCGCACGGATGCGATTCCCGTTAGGTGAGATGACGAAGCCGGAGGTCCGCCAGCTTGCCGCCGACGCTGGCCTCTCGGTAGCTCAAACACCGGATTCTCAGGACCTCTGCTTCCTCGCCGGAACGGCCAGCGACGCCTTCCTCGCGCGACATGGCGGCATTGCCGATCGCCCGGGTTCGATCGTCGATCTCGATGGATTCGAGGTTGGAAGCCACAACGGCGCGCACGGGTTCACGGTCGGGCAGCGGCGCGGCCTTGAAATCGGTGGAGTCGCAGAGCCTCTTTACGTTGCAGCAACCGACGCAGAGGCCAACACGGTCACGGTCGCAACGCGCGATCAACTCCATCGCAGCGAGGTCGAACTGACTGACGTGAAGCTTTATCGCCCGGCCGACACGGTCGATCAGGCGCGCCTTCGCTCGCACGCGCCAGCGCTTGCATGTCGGCTAAATGGAGACGTTCTCGAGCTCAAGAAGAGCGCCTGGGCGCCCGCTCCTGGGCAGACGGCGGTACTGCTGAGTGGCGATCGAGTCGTCGGATGCGGCACAATCGCCTGATGCCGGCTCGCAGCTCCGATCAGCTTCGCTCCACCTTCCTCGAGTTCTTCGAGGCCAACGGCCACACGCTGCGCCCGTCCGGCTCGCTCGTTCCAGCGTCGTTCGATTCGTCGGTGCTGCTGACGACGGCCGGGATGCACCCCTTGAAGGAGTACTTCATGGGCCTCGAGCAGCCGCCTGCGCCGCGTCTGACTAGCTGCCAAAAGTGCTTCCGTACGACAGACATTGAAAACGTCGGCAATACCGCGCGTCACCTCACCTTCTTCGAGATGCTCGGCAACTTCTCACTTGGTGACTACTTCAAAGAAGGCGCGATCGAGCTGGCCTGGAAGCTTTCGCTTGAGGGCTTTGGTTTCGACGCCGAGAAGATCTGGATCACCGTCTTCGAGGGCGACAAGGAACTCGGCCTCGGCCCTGATGAAGAGGCAATCGCTGCCTGGGAGGCTGTAGGGGTTCCGCGCGAGCGGATCGTGCTCTGCCCGCGCTCAGAGAATTTTTGGCAGGCCGGGCCGACCGGACCCTGCGGCCCGTGCAGCGAGCTCTACCTCGATCGCGGCGAGCAGTACGGCGGCCCCGATGATCTCCCCGGCGGGGAGAATGATCGCTTCCTTGAGTACTGGAACCTCGTCTTTATGGAGTTCGACCAGAGCGCTGGCGGCGTGCTCACGCCACTACCGGCGAAGAACATCGACACCGGCGCTGGGCTCAACCGGCTCGCACTGATCGAGCAGGGCGTCGAAAGCGTCTTCGAGACAGATCAGTTCGCAGGCCTGATGGACCTCGGCCGCGAGCTTGGCAGCGCTGACGCTGACGTTCGTGCGTTGCGGATCCTCGCCGATCATTCGCGCGCAATGACTTTCCTTATCGCCGACGGGATCGTTCCGTCGAACGAGGATCGCGGTTACATCCTCCGCCGCGTGATGCGCCGCGCCGTTCTGCAGGGTCAGCGGATTGGAATTGACGGCCAGTTCCTGCCCGCATTCGCCGAACAGGTCATTGACGTGATGGGGGCGGCTTACCCGGAGCTGGTTGAGCGCCGCAAAACGATCCTGGAGTGGGTTCGCGGCGAGGAGGAGAGCTTTGGCCGCACGCTCGTCCAAGGCAGCGGCCTGCTCGACGAGCTGCTCGATGCAGGCACGCTGAGTGGCGATGACGCCTTCCGCCTCCACGACACTTTCGGCTTCCCGATCGAACTCACGCGTGAGCTTGCCGAGGAGCGCGGCGTTCCGTTTGCCGAGCAGGACGAATTCGACCGGCTGATGGGCGAACAGCGGACGCGTTCGGCCGCAGGCGCAGGCGAGCGCAATGTTGGCGTGTCGGCCGAAGCCGTCCGCGCCGTCGGCGGCGAGCAGGCTCGCTTCGTCGGTTACGAGGCGCTCAGCGTGCGCACCAACGTCGTCGCGATCTCCGAGCAAGACGGGCGCACGCTCGTGAAGCTCGCTGATTCACCGTTCTACGCAGAGGGCGGTGGCCAGGCTGGCGATAGTGGAGTCCTCCTCTCAGCCGCGGGCGATCAGATCGGCGAAGTCGTTGGCGTAATCCGCGCCGGCGACGACCAAGCGCTCGTGGTCGAGGGCTCGAACGGCGCCTTGGAGGTAGGCCTCGAGCTCGTCGCAGAGGTCGATGCAACTACCCGCCACGCAACAGAGTGCAACCACACTGCAACGCATCTGCTCCACGCGGCGCTGCGCGAACGGCTTGGTGATCATGTTCGCCAGGCCGGCTCTTACGTCGGCCCAGACAAGCTTCGCTTCGACTTCAACCATTCGGCGCGGCTAAGCGATGAGGATAGGCAGGCAGTTGAGGATCAGGTCAACGAGCAAATCCTCGCAAGTCACAATGTGCGCGCACTAACGACGACGATCGACGAGGCGCAGAAGCTTGGGGCGATGGCGCTGTTCGGCGAGAAGTACGGCGACATCGTACGAATGGTCGAAATTGGCGATGGCAGCTACTCGCGCGAGCTATGCGGCGGAACGCACGTCGCCCGCACCTCAGAGATCGCATGCCTGAAGATCACCAGCGAAGGCTCCAGCGCGGCCAACGTGCGGCGGATTGAGGCCGTAACCGGGCCGGTCGCCGTCCAGCTCCTGCGCGGCAACGACGCGCTGCTGAGCGAAGCAGCACAGACTCTGAAGACAACCCCCGATCAGCTGCCGTCCGCGGTCGCCAAGCTCGGCAAGGGCGCCCGCAGCGGCGCCGCCGAGGCCGGTGCGGCCGTCGACGAAGAAGCGGTCGCAGCGACTGCCACGGACGTTGCTGGCGCGAAGCTGCTCGTTGCAAATGTCGGTGAGGTTCCAGCAAAAGCGTTGATGGACGTCGCCGACAGACTGAAGGGAAGGCTCGGAGACGCGGCCGCAGTGGTCGTCGGCAGCGTTGACGAAGGACGCGTCTCGCTCGTCGTTGCCGTAACCCCCTCACTGGTTGAGCGCGGCGTTAAGGCCGGCGATGTCGTCGCCGCTGCCGCGGCGGTCGTTGGCGGAGGCGGGGGCGGGCGAGACACGATCGCCCAGGCCGGTGGCAAAGATCCAGGCAAGCTTGATCAGGCACTTGCGCTGGCGGCCAAGACGGTCGAAGAGGCGCTCGGCGCCTAAACCGTGAGGGTTCTCGCGCTCGATCACGGTTCGGCCCGCTGCGGCTGCGCGCTAAGCGATCCGACTGGCACCTTGGCGACGCCAATAAAGCCAGTGTTGCGCCCAGAGACGAAGGCCGGCATCAAGCAGTTACGCGAGCTCGTTGAGCAGCGCGAAGTTGACCGCGTTGTAGTCGGTTTGCCGCTTTCGCTTTCGGGCGGGGACTCAGATCAAACGCGCGAAGCGCGCGCGTTCGCCGATAAACTTCGCTCAGCGCTCGGCCCGAAAATTCCCGTCGAGCTTTTCGACGAGCGGTTCACGACCACGATTGCTGCCAGCAGCGAGGGTCGTGAGAGTGAAGATTCGCGGGCAGCCGCAGTCTTGTTGGATGATTGGATCGCCCGCCACGGGCACGAGCATTGGAATCGCGATGAGTGATCAGTCAGACCGCAGCGAAGCGCAGCGCGAAGCAGCCCGCCTTGAGCGGGAGCAAAAGCGTGCCGCTGAACGCGGTGAAGCATCACCTCCGCCCCCGCCGCCACGGGATCTTCCAGCGCAGACGCGACCGATCGGAGCCGGTCCGCCGCGCTCCGCCAAGCCTCCCGTAGAACCGAAAAAGCCGCCGACGCCGAGGGCCGCGCCGGCCGCACCCTCGCGGCCGCAGCAGCCACCGCCTCAGGCCCAGGCAGGCGCAGGCGCGCCTACGCCGCCGCGCAAGGTGACCGACGATGACGAGCGGCCGATCGGAACCGTTAGGCCTCCTGGCGCAACAGCGGCGCCGCAGCCACCGCAGTCGAGGCGCCGCTCACCCGGCCGTCACGCGCTGCTGTTTGGGATCGTCGCGGTAGTCGTGATCGCCCTGCTCTTTATCGCCAACGGCATTTTCGAACCCTTTAAGGGGGAGGGCTCCGGCAACGTCGTCGTGCGTGTTCCTGCCGGCGTCAATGCTGGCGACGTCGGTTCAATCCTCGCCGACAATGGTGTCATCAGCTCGGCCTTCTTCTTCGAGCTACGCGCCACGCTCGGCGGTGACCGCGCGAACCTACGCGCAGGTACTTACAAGCTCGCTAAGGGGATGAGTAACGGGGCCGCACTCTCGGCAGTGACCAATGTCGCCAAGACGGCACCGGTGATCAATGTGCTCGTCCCCGAGGGGCCGGCGCGCGCCGAGTTGGCGCCAGTCGTCACCAAGCAGGGCGTTACCGGGAATTACCTCAGCGCCTCTGTATCCTCGCCGGAGCTGAACCCGCGAACCTATGGGGCGCCAAAGAACGTGAAGTCGCTCGAGGGTTTTCTCTTCCCCGCCACGTACGAGTTGCTGAAGAGCGCGCCGACCGCGCGTAAGCTCGTAAGCGACCAGATGGTGGCCTTCAAACGCAACTTCGCGAAGGTCAACATGAGCTACGCGAAGAGCAAAAACCTGACTGCCTTCGACGTGATTACACTCGCCTCGATTATCGAGCGCGAAGCGCTTTTTGACGAAGATCGGCCAGAGGTAGCGGCGGTCTTTTACAACAGGCTTCGCCAATCAATCTCGCTTGGCAGCGACGCCACGACCCGCTTCGCTGTGAGCAATTGGGACAACCCACTGACGGTCTCCCAGCTGAACAGCAGTTCGAAGTACAACACGCGTCGATTCTCAGGGCTGCCACCGGGCCCGATCGGTAACCCAGGGCTCGCGTCGCTGAAGGCGGCAGCCAATCCGCCGAAGAGCACCAACCTCTTCTTCATCGTTGCGCCCTGCCTGAAAGGGCGGCTGACGTTCGCGAAGACGCAGGCCCAGTTTCAGACAATGATCGATGCCTACAACAGCAAGCGGGCCTCACAGGGCGGCAAGGATCCGGCGTTCTGCCGCTAAGGGAGTCTGGCCCATGACAGCAACGCGACTTGGAGTGATTGGCTGGCCGGTCGACCACAGCCGTTCACCTGCGATGCATAACGCCGCGCTAGCCGCCGTAGGGCTCAGCGACTGGGAGTTTCAGCTGCTTCCGGTTACAGCTGAGGACTTCGTCGAGGCGGTCGGCGGCCTGCGGGCTGATGGCTACAGGGGCGCGAGCGTGACGATCCCGCACAAGGAAGCGGCCTTCGAACTGGTCGACCGGCTGACCGAAAGCGCTCAGGCAATCGGAGCCGTCAACACACTGGTCTTTGAGCCCGATGGAGCGCTGGTCGGCGACAACACCGACGCGCCCGGGTTCGTCGCGGCGATGCCGGCGCTTCCATCTGCTGGATCGACGGCGATCGTGCTTGGCGCCGGCGGCGTCGCCCATGCAGTCGTTTGGGCCCTCCGCGGCTGCGGCGTCGAGGTTCAGATCTGGAACCGGACGGCGCAGCGCGCCGAGCATCTCGCCGAGCGCTTTGGCGCGGTCGCCGTCACCAGCGTCGGTCCCGCCGACATGCTCGTGAACTGCACCGCCGCTGGGCTTGAAGGCGACCCGTTCGAAAGCCTGCCAATCAGCGCCGAGCAGCTCGGCGATTACAAAACCGTCGCTGACGTCGTCTACCACGGAAAGCCGGGCCCACTGCTTGACGCGGCCGTCGCCGGCGGGGCAGCAACCGTCGACGGCATGGAGATGCTCGTACAGCAGGGCGCGATCGCCTTCAAAGAATGGACCGGGGTAGACGCTCCGGTCGATGTTATGCGCGCCGCTGCACAAGCCGGCTGAAGATCGCTACTCGAGCTTTTCGCCTACGTGGTGCAGCTGGAACGCGCGCACTAGGTCAATAAGACCCGCCATCAGCGCCCAGATTCCGACGAAGAGAACGAGCAAGTTGGATTTCACGTCAACGTCTGAACCGGCTGCGATGAAGGCGATAACGAGCATCAGGATCCCGCCGACAAGCCCGAGCCACCAGAGGTCGTTGTGGTCACGCTCGGAGAAAGCTTGCACGATCCAGATGAACGCGACTAGCAGGAAGATGAAGCCGAGGATGTCAGCGAAGGCATTAAAGGTGTTGACCGGGTTGAAGATCGCCACTACGCCCCAGATGATCAGCAGGGCACCGAGCAGCAGCCAAACCCAGCGCCACTTCGGGAGCAAGGTTGAGATAGCCATGTATTGGACGCCCGCGCCGATGAACATCGCTCCGATCATGACCCCGATCAGCGCGTAAGAGGAATTGCTGAACTGGAGCACGACGAGTGCGACGACAATCCAAATGATGCCGAAGACTAGCCACAGCCACCAGAAAGATGCGAGCTGCTTGATCGCTTCACGTTCAGTCGGTGTGGCGCCTGCCAGCAGCGCGTCGTCAGCTTCGGTCATTGCGGCTCCTTCGTGTCGTGGACGGAACTAGGCAACTGGTGTTCGTGCAACGCCGTTCTGCTGAACTCCTGGTGGATTGTCCAACAGCAGCTGCGGAACGGTGACCATCTTGTAGCCAGCCTTGCGCAGGCCTTTGATAATCATCGGCAACGCGGCGGACGTTGTCGTCCTGTCGCCGCCGCCGTCGTGCATCAGAACGATTGCGCCGGGCTGAACCTCAGCCAACACTTGCGCTGTCATTGCGTCCGGCGCCGGCAGTTTGTAGTCGTTCGTATCGACCGACCACAAGACGGTCAACATCCCTTGGTGGCGAGCTTCGGCGACGATCTGGTCGTTGACGGCGCCATACGGTGGCCGGAAAAGCTTCGGCGCCGGCAGCTTCTTGCCAGTAACGCCGTCGATCTGGGCTGACATCTCGTCGCGAATGTCCTTCGGCCCAAGCCGCGTGAGGTCCTGGTGATCCCAGGTGTGGTTGCCGACCACATGGCCTTCTGCAACTGCGCGCTGCATTGCCAGCGGGAAGCTGCCGACCTGGTTTCCAAGTGTGAAAAATGTGGCGCTGGCGTGGTACTTCTTCAGCGTGTCGAGGATCGCCCCGGTGTAGCTGCTGGGGCCGTCATCGAAGGTTAAGGCGACCTCCTTATTCTCCGGGCCGGCCTGGCTGATCATTGGGCTCTGCTGGATCACCTGATCAATTGCAGCGTTCTCAGCCTTGATCGCGTCCTTACGCTTTGCGATCACGACCGCCGCTGCCCGGGCCTGCGCCTCAAGCTCCATCTTCGGCTTCTCGGCTGCGGCGCCCTGCTCGAGCTGCTGCGGGTTCCACGTTCCGGGGCTGCCAACGCTGACTGCAACGATCGCGACAGAGCCGATCGCGACGGCCGCTCCGGCGCCAAGCGCGATCAGCCTTCGGCGCCGATGCTGGCTGGCCGAGCTGTTTGAGGAATTCGAAGGTGTGGTGGGCATTGAGGATCGAGGTTCGCTCTGCTCCAATGTAGCCAGCGCAGTGGCCGGTTAGATAAACCGGTTCAACTATTCGCCAACTATCACGCGCAACTGATCATCGATCCGCAGGCTGCGCTGACCGCGAAGCAAGGCAAGTAGCTCATCGCCCACTACCGCCCGGCGCCAGCCGCGCAATGTGCGCACGTCCGGGTCGGCGCTGCCGCTGCGCACGGCGCTAACTACGGCCTGAAGGTCGGAGCGCGTTGCGAGTAGCTCGTAGGCAAGGTCTTCGCGAACCGCGCAGGCACGGACGAGTGATTCGGCAAGCACGATCAGCGCCGCATCGCCCGAATCGGACTGGGTCCGCCCGCTGCGTTCTGAAGCGATCGGAGGATCGTTGGCAGCGCCCTTGACAACGCCTACGATCGCGTCGCCTCGGCGGCGAGCAATGCCTTCGTGAATTCCACGCAGGTCACGAAGCTGGCGCTCATCGGTCGGTTGGCGCTTGGCAATCTCAACGATTCCCGCATCAGCGAGGACTTTCTGGACCGGCTTGTCCTCCCGGTCTGCGCACTCTTCGCGCCAGATCACCAGTGCGTGCGCGGCGGCGCGTTGCTCGCCACTCAGGGTGTTGATTTTTGGCAGCTTGTTGAAGACGACGTCGATATCGCGCTCGTCTGTGGATGCCTCAAGCGGAAGGCACTCCTCGCGGGCCCACTCGAGCCGGCCACGCTCGGCAAGGCGGTCCTTCAGAACCGTTGCGACCTCGTTTAGCTGCAGCACGTCGCCGCGCGCGTAACGCTGTTGCTCATCACTGAGCGGGCGCGCGTCCCAGTGCGAGAAGCTCGCGCCCTTGTCGAGCTGCACCTTTAAAAGGTCGCGCAGAAGTGCTTCGTAGCCGATCTGGGCGCGCATACCGGCGAACGCCGCAGCGACCTGAGTGTCGAAGCAGTTGCGCGGATGGGCGTGCCAGAGGCGGCGCAGCAGCGCAAGGTCTTGGCGGCCGGCGTGCACGACAATCTCAACCTGAGGGTCGTCAATCAGTTCGACGATTGGGGCCGGGTCGATCTCGCGGTCGAAGGGGTCGATCAGCTCGGTCCAGGCCGGCTCGCCTTCGCTCTCGGAGTCAACGGCCACCTGTACGAGGCAGAGCTCGGTGCGGTAACGCCCCTCACCCATGAACTCGGTATCGAGAGCAAGCGCGCCGGTTGCCTTGGCGCGCGCGGCGAGCTCTTTCAACGCTTGATTGGTAGTCAACCCGTGCGCCTACTCGCCGGGCCAGTGGCCGGTGCGCTCGAAGTGATCGCGCGCGGCCTCTTCGCGCCCACGATCCTTGTCACCGTTGACGCCGACGCGGTAGAGAAAGTTCAGCAGCGCAACTGAAACGCCGGCGCTGACCAAGAGCGCTCCGACGAGGTAGGCCGATTCGCGGTGGCCGATTATGGCCAGAAGAATTCCTGAGAGCACAATCAGCGCGGGCAGCACGAAGCGAACGAAGACCAGGACAGCTCGTGTCCCGGCGCTGGATTGCGGCAGGGTGCTTGCGGTGTCGCTCACGTTGCTGATTCTACGAGGATCGAACTGAAACGGTTCAGCAGCTGGTCGTTGCTGAGCTGCTCGCTGGGTTCGCAGAGCCCAACTGAGGCGGCCAGGTTGGAGCGGACTCGGTCGGGCGCCGTGCCGATCGCGGCCTGGCCCGCGAGCGTGACCGATGAGTCGCGCTTCGACATTCGCTTCCCGTCGCCGTCTCGCAGCAGCGGAACATGGACGTAGTTTGGCCGCGGCAGTCCTAGCTGATTCTGGAGCCAGCGCTGCGGCGCGACCGAGTCCAGCAGGTCGTCGCCTCGCACAACTTCGTCGATCGCCTGCGCTGCGTCATCGACAACGACCGCCAAGTGGTAGGCGAATCCGCCGTCCTGACGGGCAACGACGAAGTCGTCAACCGCGCCGCGAAGCTCGCCGTGAACTCGATCGGTGAAGTCGACCTCGGCGCCCTCCGCGCGGACGCGCAGCGCCGCCGGCCGGCCGCTCGCGCGACGCTTCGCGATCTCCCCTCCAGCAAGCTCCCGGCATGTGCCTGGGTAATGCTGCGGAGCCCCGTGTGGCGCCGATGATGCTTCGCGGATCTCTGCGCGCGTGCACCAGCACTCGTAGAGCAATCCAGCCTGGCGCAGTTGCTCCAGTGCGTCGCGATAAAGATCATGCCGTTCGCTCTGACTGACGACCGGTTGATCCCACTCCAGGCCGATCGCTGCGAGGTCGTCAAGCTGTTGCTCGGCGGAGCCGGCACGTGTTCTTCCGCTGTCGAGATCCTCGATTCGAATCAAAAAGCTGCCGCTGTTACTCCTTGCGCAGCACCAAGCCAGCATTGCTGTCCGAAGGTTCCCGAGGTGGAGCGGGCCGGTTGGGCTTGGAGCGAAGCGGCCGCTGCTTTGAACGGGTGGAGGAGCGAGCTGAAAATGCCCTTCGGCCACGGCTCCGACGCTAGCAGCGCTACTCTCCGGCCTCGATGGCAGAAGCTAAAGACGAAGCGAAGGAAGAAGCCAAGGAACCGGAAGGCCCGATTCCTTGCTCCCCTTGCCGCGGCACCGGCAAGCTCAACTCGAACTCGGGCGGAGAGCCACACGAAGTCGACTGCCCGTGGTGCGAAGGCAGCGGCGTCTTAATCCCCGAGCATGATGCTCAGGCGGCGCGCCGGCCCGAAGGCGATGGGGACGACGATAAGCCGCAGCCGGCCGTCGATTAGCCGCTTACGACGATGTCGCCGACGGTGCGCGCCGAAATTTGGAGCGTCACCGGGTAGCTGCCGCTACTGGGCGCAACGATCACGATCTCGCCAGGAAGATCGGGCCCGACCGGCACCTTGAGGCCGAGGCCGCTGATCAGCGCAGTGTCGGGCGAATCCGATCGCACTTGGAGCTTCAGCGTCTGACCGGTCTTCAGCTTGACCTTGCTCTCGGCAGGCATCACGGCGCTAAGTTCGGCCGGCGGAGGGGACGCGGCTGGTGCGGTCGTCTTCGTTGCGGCCGGTTTGGGCGCTGCTGCCTGTTTCTCGGAGCTACGCCGCAGCGACGAAAGGCCGCTCAGCAGCACGACGAGAGTTGCCAGCAAGATCAGTAGGCCACGGCCACGCATCAGCTGATTGTGACCGATCTGCGCCAACTCGCTGCACTTAATATTTTTTCGATGACAGCTTCGCCGGCCATTCTCGTCATCTTCGCCTTCGGCGCCACTGCCGGTGCGCTGGTCGAGCGGATCGCCGCGAAGCTCGTTGGCAGCGCCGGGTCGCCGACCCGTCGCACGCTGCTCTCTGCGGCAGCGATGGCGGTTGTCGCACCCGCGTTGGCGCTTTCGGCGCCTTCGCCAGCGCAGCTTGGCTGCGACTTTGCGTTGGTCTGCGTGCTGCTTGCCGCCACTCTCACAGACCTCGAAACGCGGCGAATTCCAAACCTGCTGACGGGGTCAGGGATCGTCGCGATTCTCGCGATTACGGCACTGTTGCAGCCGCAGATCGTTACGCAACGGCTGCTATTTGCGCTTTTGGGGTTCACATTCTTCCTCGCTGCGGCGTTGCTGCGACCCGGCGGACTTGGCCTTGGCGACGTCAAGCTCGTGGCAGTCATTGGCGCGTCGCTTGGCGCTCTTGCTCTACCCGCGGTCACGCTCGCTCTAATCGGCGCTGCAGCAGCGGGTGGAGCGATCGCGCTGCGCGACGGGCTGGCGCAAGCTCGAGCCGCAAGATTGCCACTCGCACCGTTCCTGGCTGCTGGCGCCTTAGTAACGCTGTTGATTACCGGGTGAAGCCGCCCGCCCAGCTTGGCAGCCGCTCGCTAGCCTGTTTTGACGATGTCAATGTCACTGACAACCGCCGGAGAGTCGCACGGCCCCGGCCTTACGTGCATAGTCGAGGGGCTCCCAGCCGGGCTCGAGGTCGACCGCAGCTTGCTTGACGGTGACCTTGCGCGCCGCCAACTCGGCCATGGCCGCGGCGGGCGGATGAAGATTGAATCCGACGCCGCCGAGGTAACGGCTGGAATCCGCCACGGTCGCCTGCTCGGTGGGCCGGTAGCGCTGCAGGTGATCAATCGAGACTTTGAAAACTGGGAAGAGCGGATGAGCCCGTGGCCTGTTGAGGCTGAGGTGCCCGAAGTCCACCTTCCGCGCCCAGGCCATGCGGACCTAGTCGGCGCATGGAAGTACGGCACAACTGACATCCGCGACATCCTTGAGCGCGCTAGTGCCCGCGAGACCGCCGCCCGCGTCGCTGGCGGCGCGCTCTGTCGCCAGTTCCTCTCGGCAATGGGAGTGACCGTTCGCTCTCACGTCGTCCGCATCGGGACCGTCGCAACCCCAACGCGCAGTGAGCCGCTCGTTGCCGCTGACTTTGATTCTGTCGACGCCGATCCAGTCCGCTGCCTCGACGCGGACGTCAGCGCGCAGATGGTTGAGCACATCAACGTTCAGCGCAAAGCGAATGAGTCGATCGGCGGCACATTCGAGGTCGTCGTATTCGGCCTTGTCCCCGGAGTTGGATCGCACATCTCGTGGGAGACGCGGCTCGATGGCCGCATTGCCGGCGCGATCTGCTCAATCCAGGCGGTGAAGGGGGCTTCGCTTGGTGATGGCTGGGACCTTCCGGCCCGCCCGGGCTCTGAGGCTCATGACGAAATCTTCTACTCCGAAGAGCGCGGTTACTACCGCGAAACGAATCGCTCTGGCGGTCTTGAGGGCGGCATGACGACCGGTGAGCCGCTGATCGCTCAGGGAGCGATGAAGCCGCTGCCAACGCTGACAAAGCCGCTCCGTTCGGTCGACATCAGCACGCGCGAACCGGCTGAGGCGCTGCGCGAACGAACCGACTCCTGCACCGTCCCCGCGGCCGGAGTTGTGGCCGAAGCGATGGTTGCCTTCGTGCTCGCCGATGCGTACCGCGACAAGTTCGGCGGCGACCACATCGACGATGCGCGCGCCGCTCTCGCCAGCTACTGCGAGCGGATCTCGTGGATCCAGCGCTAAACAGATCGCTCGTCTTCATCGGCTTCATGGGGGCCGGCAAGTCAACGGCCGCCAAACATGCCGCCAAGCTTCTTGGCGTCGACTGCAGCGACAGCGATGAGCTGATCGAAGCTGCCAGCGGGATGACGGCCGCGCAACACTTCGAGGCACACGGCGAGCCAGCCTTCCGTGCGGCTGAAGAGGAGCAAGTGCTCGCACTATTGGCCGCGCCGCCGCAGATCATCTCGCTTGGCGGCGGCTCGCTCGGTTCGGCGGCAGTCGTTGAGGCACTAAAGCCTCACATCACCGTCCTGCTCGACGTTGATCTGGATGTCGCCTGGGCGCGAATTCAAGGGTCCGATCGCCCCTTGGGACAGGATCGCGCGGCATTCGAAGCTCTTTTCCGCGAGCGCGAGCGTGACTACCGTGAGATCGCCGACGCAAATCTTTCGAGCAGCGACTCGGACGTCATCTCAGCGGCGATCCCGTCGTTGGTCGCAATGGCGCACGGAGAGTCCGCCGGGCTGCGACTGCTCTGGGCCGCGGGCCCGGGCGGCGGTTACCCCGTCTGGGTTGGCGCCAACGCGCTTGCCGACGCCCCGTGGCCGCTGCCTGACGACTCCCGCCGTTTTGTGATCAGTGACAGCAACGTCGGTGAACTCTACGCCGGGCAGGTGCCCCAGATCGCAGGCCTGATCGAGTTTGAGGCCGGTGAGCAGTTCAAAACTTTGGAGACGGCTGAAACCGTTTGGGATGCGCTCGTCGAGCAGCAAGCGACGCGGGCCGACCACGTCGTCGCGGTCGGCGGCGGAGTCGTTGGAGACCTTGCCGGTTTCTGCGCCGCAAGCTTCCAGCGCGGCGTCCCAGTGGTCCAAGTTCCAACCACGCTCGTCGCCCAGGTTGACTCTGCCTTCGGTGGCAAGACCGGGGTAGATCTGCCGCAGGCGAAGAACTACATCGGCGCTTACCACCAGCCCGCCGCCGTGATCGTCGACCCGGCGATGCTGACAACGCTGCCGCCCGACGAGATGGCGGCCGGTTACGCCGAGGTCGTGAAGACGGCGCTGATCGGCGGCGGCCTGTTGTGGCAGCGAGTCAGTGGCGGCGAGCCCGTCGATGAAGAGATCATTCGTGAGTGCGCGCGGATCAAGCTGGCGGTAGTTGCTTCCGACGAGCGCGACGAGGGCCCGCGCCAGAAGCTCAACCTTGGCCACACAATCGGTCACGCGATCGAGACCGCGACCGGCTACAGCGAGCTGCGCCACGGCGAAGCAATTTCGCTCGGGCTGCTGGCAGCGCTGCGCATCTCCGACGCCCCTGAGCTACGCGAGCAGGTGCGCAAGCTGCTTGACGGAGCGGGGCTGCCAACGAGCCTTCCCGGACTCGACGTCGACGCTGTGCTCGCAGCAACCCTGCTCGACAAGAAGCGGCTAAGCGGAGCCGTTCCGTTCGTCTGTTGCAGCACTCCAGGCGAGGTCCATTACGGCGTTGAGGTCGAGCCGGAGCTTGTCCGCGCGGCGGTTGAAGAGCTCGCAGCCTGACGGGCGCCCGCCCGACATGGCAAACTGGCAGCCGTGCTCGCCCATAACCGCATTGCAGTTCTTCACGGCGTCAACCTCGACCAGCTCGGCCGGCGCGACCCGGCGATCTATGGCGATCTCGATTACGACCGACTGACCCAGCGGATCGGCGAGTTCGCAACAGAGCTTGAGCTCTCAGCCCAGTTCTTCCAGACCAACTTCGAGGGCGATCTGGTTGAGCATCTACATAGAGTGAATGACATCGCAGACGCGATCATCATCAACCCGGGGGCTTGGACGCACTACTCCTACGCAATCCGTGACGCGCTCGAGATTGCCGCGCTGCCAGCGGTCGAGGTCCACCTCAGCGACATTCAAAACCGTGAAGAGTTCCGCCGTGTATCCGTGATCAGCGACATTTGCCTGATGACCGTTAGCGGCCAAGGCGTTGACGGCTACCGCCCGGCGCTCGAAGCGCTGCGCGACCACTTGGCTACAGCGGCGAGCTAGTGCCCGAACGGATTGAGCGGCTGGCGGCGAAGGTCGCCGACGCGGGGCTCGATTGGCTACTCGTTTCTGCGCCGCTCAACGTGCGCTGGCTGACCGGCTTTACAGGCAGTAACGGGGTTGCGCTTTGCCCGGCCGACCCAGGCCACAACCGTGCTGTGCTGCTGACCGATTTTCGCTACACCGAGCAGGTAGCCGCGCAGGCGCCATCGGCCTGGCAGATTGAGATCGCAAGCAACGATCTGCTCGGCGCGGGGCTGGCCGAACATTTTCCCGTCCCCGACAGCGGCGGCGACAACTACGGAACCGTTGGCTACGACGACAAGCACCTGACGGTGGCGCAGCTCGCCGCCTTAGAGACAGCGTTTGAGGGGCGCGCCAGTTTCGAACCGCTCAGCGGCAGTGTTGAGGCCCTGCGGCTGATCAAGAGCGACGCCGAGGTCGAGAAGATCCGCGCCGCCGCCCAGCTCGCTGACGCGGCGATGATCGAGCTGCTTGAGGGCGGGTTGATCGGGCGCAGCGAGGTCGAAGTTGCGCTGATCCTCGAATCAGCGATGCGGCGTCTTGGGGCGCAAGAGCTGAGCTTCCCGCCGATCGTCGCTGCCGGCGCGCACGGCGCCCTACCACACGCCGAGCCGCGCGAAGTCGAGATCGAGCAAGGGCAGATGGTTACTATCGATTGGGGCGCGAAGTTAGACGGTTACTGCTCTGACTGCACACGAACCTACTTCACCGGCGAGGTCGACGATCAGCAGTTGCAGATTTACGACCTCGTACTCGAAGCGCAACTAGCGGGAGCCGCAGCCGTGATGCCAGGGCCGACCGGCCGCGAAGTCGATTCCGTCGCGAGGGCGATCATCGAGAAGGGCGGCTACGGAGATAAGTTTGGCCACGGCCTCGGCCATGGCGTCGGCCTCGACGTGCACGAGGCGCCGCGACTCTCGCGCCACGGTGACGCCGCGCTTGAGGCTGGAATGATCGTCACGGTCGAGCCAGGGATTTATCTGCCCGGCCAGTGTGGCGTGCGGATTGAGGACCTGCTTCTAGTCACCGCTAATGGCAGCGCGGCGCTTAACGGCCTGCCGAAAGAGCGGCAGCTAGTTAGCTGACAGGGGGAGTCGCGGGAGTTGCCGGTGCGCTGGGGGTTCGCGCAGTGTTGCGAAGGAAGGCCCAGCCGAATACGGCGAGGAAGACGATGGTCACGATTGGCGCGAGCACTTCGAGTGCGCTCATATCGCTCAGTTCCGCGATCTCCGCCAGGCCGCCATAAAGCAGGTAGGCGGCAAGAGCCAGAACCAGTAGGCCGGTTACGAGGAAGAAGCGACGCAGGTCGAGCTTAAGGCTGCCGCGGTAGAAAGCGATTCCAAGCCCAATTGACACCGCTACGCCGATCGCCCCGCCGATGATCGTTGCTGCCGCGCCGCTCTCACCGACAGAGACGAACAGGAAGAGCGCGGTTTCGAAGCCTTCGCGGACGACGGCGACAAAGGCAACCGTTGCCAGCGCGAGCGTTCCGCCGCCTGCAATTGCGACGCCGACCTGGTCGCGCAGGTCGGTGCCCATCGTCTTTGCTTGGCGGCGCATCCAGAAGACCATCCCTGTAAGCACACCGGCGGCGATCAGCATTGTCACTGCTTCGAACAGCTTCTGGGCCGTTCCTTCGAGATTGCCAAAGGCTGCGAAGAGGATTGTGGCCGCGATCGCGCTCACCAGGACGGCGGCTGCTGTTCCCTGCCAGACGGCGCGGCCATGCGTTTCCAGCGCGCCGGTCTTCTTCAGGAAGGCGAGCATCAGCCCGATGATCAGGCTGGCCTCAAATGTCTCACGCAGGGTGATTAGAAACGCGCCCACGAGCCCTCATCTGTCGAAATGATTGCCATCAGTTAGGAGACCCTAACAAAAACCAACGCGCGCAGTCGGAAATGGCGCTGGGACGCTACCTGCGCCGGACCATCACGGACTCAATAGAATGCCCGCGCTGTGGCTCGTTTTCTCACAGTGATCAGCGTCCTGCTCCTCTTCGGGGGCCTATCCGTGGCTCCAGCGCAGGCTGGGCAGAGCAGCCAAACGACGGCTGAGCGGATCGTTGCGATCGCGCAGCAAGAGCTCGCTTTCGGCGTTCACGAGATCCCGATGGGTTCCAACAAGGGCACGCGGATCAAGATGTATGGCCTGGCGACGCAGGAGCCGCTGCGTTACTACCCGGCCGCCTGGTGCGCCTACTTCACCTCTTGGGTGACGCAGCAGGCCGGCGCTCCGATCGGTTGGAACGGGCTCGGCGATGGGCTCGTCTCGCGGCTCCGCGACTGGGGACATAAAACCGGCCTCTGGCGGACTGTTCCGCAGCCGGGTGACCTCATTGCGTTCCCGGAGCACATCGGAATCGTCGAGTCGATCCAGCCGAACGGACTAGTGACGACAATTGAAGGCAACACGGGTGATGCTGTCCGCCGTCGGCTACGTCTAGTGAAGAGCGCGAGCGGCTTCATCAGGGTGGCCGCTAGCAACGCACCGGTGCCGGTGTTGACCGCGCCGAGTGACACCGTCTACCGCACCGAGCCGGT
>JBAXGJ010000002.1:0-23162 GCA_037139475.1 Actinomycetes bacterium | reverse complement strand
AGCTGCCGCTTAAAGGCGCGTTCAAAGAGTTCGCTTTCGCGTGAAACAGCCCAGCGCGGCACCTCGGCCGGTCCGTCGGCAACTAGTGCGAGTGTGACGTTCTCCCCGTTGACCGAGGCGTGAACCTCCTTTACCAGCTGATCGCGGCTGCGCTCAAGGTCTTCTGCTAGCCGCAGCAGCACGGCGCAGCGGTCGAGCAGCTCGGCGTCGCCTTCTTTCGTCAGACCCGCGAACGGCCCGAGGCTCGGCATTCCCTTGCGGTGGTAACGGATGATCTGGCCGATCAGCGCCACTTCGCGTGGAGTGAAGCCGGGCAGGCCGGCGTTGAGCACCAGGTAGCGCGAGTGTTTGTGGTGGTCGTCGTAGTCAACGGCGACGCCGATGTCGTGGAGCAGGCAGGCGGCAGTTAGAAGCTCGCGCTCGTCGCCGTCGCCTTCGTGCAATCCGGCCTCAGCGAGCTGATCAAAAAGCCCGAGAGCGAGCGCCGCTACGTGACGCGTGTGCGCAGCGTGCGGGTCGTACTGGGCGGCAAGGTTGAGCACGCTGGCGCGGCGAACGTCGTCGAACAGCGGCTCGGCCCGCTCGGCCAGCAGCCGCTCGAAGAAGATTCCTTCGCGCAGCCCTGCTTCCGTCACTTCAATTGCTTTGAAGCCGCCGGCTTCGAGCACTTCAGCGACGACGATCGCGCCGGCAAGGATGATGTCGCCGCGAGCCGGTTTGATCCCGGCGACGAAGCCGCGGTCGGCCGGATCCATCTCAGCAAGCCGTTCGATTAGATCATCGAGCTGGCCGCGCTTGATCTTGAAGCCTTGGACGCCAAACTCGGCGGTTCCTTCAGCGCGTTGAACCGCCGCCGCGAGGTTGCGGACGGTGCCACCGATGCCAACGATCCTCGGCCCGCCGTCGCCGAGCCAGCTCGCGGCCTCCAACTTGCCTGCGACGTGGGCGCGCAGCTTGGCGATCGCTTTCGCCCCAGCCGGCTCGTCGCTCGGCAGGAAGCGTTCGGTCATTCGCACGGCACCGAGCGGCCATGAGGCGAGCGTTGTTGCGGCGCGCGCCTCAACTTCGATTAGCTGCAACGAGCCGCCGCCAAGGTCGAGCACGGCGCCGCTCTCTAGGTCGGTCGAGTTGATCGCTGCGAGGTAGCCGTAACGGGCTTCCTCTTCGGGCGAGAGCACGCGAATCGTTAGACCCAGCTCGTCGCGCGCGCTCGCGAGCACCGCTTCGCCGTTCGGCGCGTCGCGGATCGCGCTCGTCGCGACAGCCTCGATCTCCTCCGGCGGCAATCCCGACGCGGCGCAGAACTGCGCGAAGACGTCGATCGTTGCCAGCGCCCGATCGAGCCCCTGCTCGGTCAGCTCGCCGGTCTTACCGCCGCCGGCGAGGATCCTGACCGGCTCATAGATCTCATCGGTTCGCTTCCACCAAGCGCCGAGCGGCGGCTCGGGATCATCGGCGCGCCAGAACGAACTCAGCCGCCGGTCGCGCGAGGCTGCGCCGGAGTGGGCTTCGAAGACGACGAGGCGGAAGGAGTTCGACCCGAGGTCGATCACCGCCAGCCGTGAGTCGCCCTCAGTCGTCACGCTCAATCAGCTCAATCCGGTAGCCGTCCGGGTCGCGCACGAAACAGAGCCGCGAGCCGCCCTCGCGAACCGAATAGGGCGGCCGCTCCGGCTCAATCCCCTGCTCGGCCAAGCGCGCCAGCGTCTCGTCAAGGTTGCCGGCGGCGATCGCGATGTGGTTGTAACCGGTTCCGAGCTCGTAGGAATCAACGCCAAAGTTGTAGGTCAACTCAAGCCGTGGCATCTCGCCGTCACCGGGGATGTTCATGAAGACGTTGATCGCCTCGTCGCCGATCGGCATTCGCCCGATCTCTTCAAAGCCGAGCGCGTTGTAGAAGGCGACCGACCTGTCGATCTCGCCGATCCGGTAACAGGTGTGTAGCCACGCCGCCATCTGCGTAGCGTAGCCTGCGCACATGATCATTGAATCCTCAGAGCTACCCGACTTCCTGACCAACACCTATCTCGTCGGTGAGCCAGGCGGAGCGGCATTCTTCGTTGACGCTGGAGGCCCGGTCGCGCCGCTGATCGAAGGCGCGGCGCGCCACGGGATGACGCCGACGCACGTGCTGCTGACCCACCACCACTACGACCACGTTTGCGACCTAGAGGCGCTGCTCGAGGCCTACCCCGGAATTGAGGTCCTAATCCACCCGGCCGAGCGCGCCGAGGTACCGGCAGCTACCGGCGACCTGATCCCCGGTGAGCCGCTCAGCGTCGGGCCGATCGAGATCACCGTGCTGCACACGCCTGGCCACACGGCGGGAATGTGTTCGCTGCTGGTCGAGGACCACCTCTTCACCGGTGACACGCTCTTTAAAGGCTCGGTAGGAGGAGTGCGGGCGCCCGGTTCAACCAGTTACGCCGACCTTCACAGCTCGATCATGGAGACGCTGATGACGCTGCCACCAGAGACGATCATCAACCCCGGCCATTCGGGGGCGACGACGATCGGCGAGGAGTGGGAGGGGAACGGTTTCATTCGGATCTGGCGCGGGCTTGACGAAGAGGGCAGCGAGCAGTGCCTCGCGATGGGTGAGCCAGCGACGCTGATTCTGCTCGGCGACGATTACGACGGCGGCCACAAGGCTTGGGTTCGCTGGCCTGATGGCCGTGACGACCTAGTGCCTGGTTCGCAGATCGAAGCCGCCGCTTAGCTGCGCAGCCGCATCGCTGGCACCAGCCACGCAGCTTCGGCTGTGATCTGCCACGACATCTTCGAAGTGCCCGCAACACGGTCGCGGAAGACGATCGGCACTTCAACGACTTTGAAGCCGCGCCCGATCGCGCGGTAGGTCAGTTCGATCTGGAAGGCGTAGCCGCGCGCCGTCACCGAAGGCAGGTCGATCGCCTCGAGCACTTCGGCGCGGAAGCATTTGAAGCCGCCGGTCAGATCATTGACCGGCAGGCCCAGGATCAGCCTCGCGTAGAGTGAGCCGCCGCGGCTGATTACGCGCCGGCTGGCGCTCCAGTTCTCTATTCCGCCGCCTGACACATAACGCGAGCCAAGCGCCAGATCGGCGCCGCCGTCACGAACGGCGCTCAGCAGCCGCGCGAGGTCGGCTGGGCTGTGCGAGAAGTCGCTGTCCATCTCCATCACGAAGCCGGCGCCGCTGCTGAGCGCGTGCTCAAAGCCAGCAAGATAAGCCGGCCCAAGCCCTTCGCGCCTGGTGCGGTGGAGCACCTCGACCTCGCTGCGCTCAGCGGCGAGGCGGTCGCCGATCTGGCCGGTGCCGTCAGGTGAGCCATCGTCAACGATCAAGATGCGAAAGCCATCCGGCGACGCGGCCGCGAGCGTCTCAGCCGAGGCGCTGACGATCGCTTCGATGTTCTCCGCTTCGTTGTAGGTAGGCAGGATCAGCCAGGGCAGCGCGTTCATCTCTGCGACCGAGGGTAGATCAACTGTTCATCCCAGTAGCCGCGCGAGCAGCTGCTTATTAACAATCTGCTGAACTGCGGCCGGGCTGTAGGGGCGCAGCAGGTCGACAGCGCGGGCGGCGTAATCGGGTTTTGGATCATCGAGCGCAGTTCGGATCGCGCTCGCTAGGTCGTCGCCGACCAGTCGCGCGTCCAGATCGCGTGCCAGTGCCAGCGCCTCGTAACCGCCGGCCGCCTCGGTCGTAACGAGCTGGCAGCCGTCGGCCAGCGCTTCAAGTTGGGCAATCCCGTAATCCTCGCGCCGCGGCGCGCAGACGAAGAGCTTCGCGCGGCCGAGCAGCTCGCGGTAATCCGCGGCGCCCAGCTTGCCTGCCAGCTCAACGCCGGGCGCTGGATTGGGCAGGCGGCTGGCGTCGAGCCCCGCTACTACGAGCCGCTCATCGCCGCGCCGTGCCTGCTGCCAGGCCGCCAGCACGCGATCCAGGCCTTTCTTCTGTGGGTCCGATGCATAAGTGATCGCTGCGATATCGCGCTCGCCCGCTGGGCGCGGGGAGCTGCTCGCGAGAACCGGGATCGGAACGATCACGGCATCGGCGCCGGCGGCGGGCGAGGCGGCAAGCGCGGCCGCCGAGGTTGGGATCAGCAGCGGCGACTCGGCCAGCCGGCGCCGTTCCAGCGGCCGTTGCCAGATGCCGTCGTGGCCTGGGCGGTTCTCGGTTGAGCTGGCGTCGAAGCGGATTGCGCCCGGCTGCGGCCAGAGCAGCGCCGCCGTTACAGACGAGTAGACGATCGCGCGTGGCTGGTCCAAAGCGAGCGCGCTGCGCGCCGCGGCGGCGCTGGCACGGGCCCACAGCAGGTCGGTCAGCGCGAGCGTGCGGACCTGTCGCTGCGGCGCGGCGCTCGCGACCAGCACCGTTGCTCCGGCGCCGCGCAGCAGCGTCGCGAAGGCTTCGTCGGACGCGCGCAGGCCTGGCGTTGAGCCGAGCGAGACGAGCAGTACGTCCGGCGCGCTCATGTCGCCTGCCACGGCTCGGAGCCCGTATCGCGCCGCAGTCCCGGTGTGCGAACAAGCTTCACCGGCTTGATCGGCGAGCCTGATTCCACGAAGAAGGTCACTCCGTCGCGCTCCTCTATCGCCGTCACGGCGCGATCCTGATGGCGCCATGAGAGCGACCAGATCACCATGAAGCCGGTAGCAATTGCCGAAACTTGAGGCAGAAAGAACGAGAAGATTGCCGAGACGAGAGCCGCCAGCAGTAGTGGCCAGAGGCGGCTGAGCAGCATCCGGCCAATGTTCTGTTCGGGCAGCATCGTTGTGCTCTGAGCTTCGCGCAGTGCGCGGGCGACCGAGGCGCTGGCTTCCAGCCTCCGGCCAAGCCAAGTTCCGATCAGCGCCGCGATAACCCACCAGCCTGCGGCGATCAGCACCAGCAGGCTGTCATCGAGCGCGTTCGACTGCACGACTGTGATCACGGCCAACGCGGTGGCAGAAGCTGCGCTAAGCAGGACCGTCGTCTTGAGCAGATCGACGTAGCGCATCGTCAGCCAATCAGAGCCGAGAGCAGTGAGCTCACGCCTTCAGTTCCATCGACCAGCAGGTCGGCCTCGGCCAGCAGTTCGCTTGGAGTTTGGTCGGAGCGAACGCCAACGCAGAGGACTTCGCTCAGCCGCCCTTCGTGTTGGAGCGCACGCAACGCACGGAAGGCGTCGAGGTCGGTGCGGTCGTCGCCGGCGTAGAGAGCGTTGTCAACGTCGGCTCCGTCGAGCAAGGCGTGAACTGCGTCGCTCTTGTTGCTGGTGACGGGAGCGCGCAGCTCGATCACGCTGCGACCGCGGTGGATCAGAAGTCCCTCGGCTTTGGCGTGCTCGGCGATCTGCTCAGCGACGGCCTCGGCCGCGACCTCGTCTTCGAGCCCGCGCCAGTGGAGCGCGACGATCGGGCCCTTGTCTTCGATCCGTAGCCCGCTCGCTTCGCGCAGTTCGGGAACGGTCTCTCTCGCCGCAGCTTGGACGCGATCTGCCCACGCTTCGGCTTCAGCGTTGACTACCGCTTCGTGCGCGCCGCGGGGCAGAAGCTCGAGGCCATGGTTGCCGGAGTAGGGAATCGAACCGATGCCAACGATCCGCCGCGCCTCCTTCGCTTGGCGCCCGCTGACGCAGCCAACGAGGCCGTAGGACGTTTGGCAGTCAATCAGGAGGCGGCGAGTCAGTTCAGGGACGCTCGAGGCCTGCGGGTCACGCACGATCGGCGCCAATGTGCCGTCTACATCGAAAAGCAGCGCCGCGCGTGAACGGTCGGCGCATAGTGGCGCAATCGCGCTGGCAAGTGAGGAAGCAGGCGGCATCGAACCTATTATGAACGGGTGGCCTCACCGCGCATCTCCCAGCTTGCAATTCTTGGCATAACGACGGGGATCTTCAGTGGGCTGTTTGGAGTCGGCGGCGGCATCGTACTGGTGCCGCTCTTGGTGCTCTGGATTGGTTTTGATGAGCGCCGTGCCGCCGCCACGTCGCTGCTGGCAATCGTGATTGCCGCGAGCGCTGGCGCCGCTACTCAGCTGATCTACGGCAATGTCCACTTTGTCGCGGCCCTTACAGTCGGCATCCCGGCTGTCGGTGGCGTGCTGATCGGGACTTGGCTGCAGCAGCGGATTCCGGTCGCCTTAGTGCAGCTGCTGTTCTCGGTACTACTGGTAGCCGTTGCCGTGCTGGTGGTGCTCAGGTGATTGCGCTCGCGATCATAATCGGCGTCGCTGCCGGCGTGCTCTCGGGGCTGTTCGGAATCGGCGGTGGAATCCTCTTGGTGCCGGCGCTGGCGCTGGTATTGGGCCTTGGCCATGTTGAGGCTGAAGCGACCTCGCTGCTGGCGATCATCCCGGTAGCCGCAGTCGGCGCTTGGCGGCAGAAGGGCTACGGCAACCTCGATGTTCGCGCGGGATTGACGATTGGTGCCTTCGCGGCCGTTGCGGCGATCGTTGGCGTGGCGCTGGTAAACGTTCTGCCGGTCGATCTCGTGCGCTACGCCTTTGCCGTGCTGATGCTCTACGTCGCCTGGCGGATGGCCGCATCGGCGATCGAGCAGCTCCGCGCTGAGCCTGATTCAACGGCCTCTGACGGAAGTTAGGTATTCCATACGGGTAGCTGCTGGCGCTTGATCGAGTACCTTGGGGGTGTGCCACCAATGATCTGGGAAGAGCGGCCGGATGGGCTTCGCGCCCCGGCAATGATCTGCGCCTTCGGCGGCTGGAACGATGCCGCTGAAGCTGCCACGGCGGCGGTCAACTTTCTCGCCGCATCGCTTGACGCTTATCGCTTCGCGCACATCGACTCTGAAGAGTTCTACGACTTCCAAGCGACCCGTCCGCAGATCAGCTTGGTCGAGGGCGAGGCTCGCGAGATCAGCTGGCCGATGGTTGAAATTTGGGCCGCGAAGGCGCCCCGCGCACCGCGCGACCTGATTCTGCTGACCGGCCCAGAGCCGTCGATGCGTTGGAACACGCTCTGCGAGAGCGTCGTTGATCTGGCCGAGGCGATGAACGTGCAGATGGCGGTTTCACTTGGCGCGCTTCTGGCCGACGTTCCGCACACGCGGCCGGTGCCGATGGTCGGAGTAACTAGTGACGACGAGCTGGCCGAGCGAGTAGGCCTGTCGCCAACAACTTATGAAGGGCCGACCGGCATCACCGGCGTGCTGCACAGTGCCTTCCAGGAGTCAGGGATTCCTTCCGCCAGCCTCTGGGCCAGCGTTCCGCACTACATCGCCGCTGCTCCTAACCCGAAGGCTTCGCTGGCACTGGTACGCAAGCTTGAGTCGCTGGTCGGTATTAGCTTCGACGCGACCGAGCTTGAGCGCGCAGCCTCCGACTATGAGCGCCGCGTCAGCAGCGCCGTCGCCGGTGACGATGACGTGCGCCAGTTCGTTGAGCGGCTCGAGCAGGCCAGTGATGCTGAGGCTCCTGAGGTTGAGGGTGAGGAAGTGCCGTCAGGTGACGTGCTCGCGCGCGAGTTCCAGCGCTTCCTCAATCAGCGCGGCGACGACGCTTAGAGCTCTGCCGCAGGGCAGGCGATTCTGAAGTCGCAGTAGCCGCAGGCCGTCACGCTTGGCGTCGGCTCAAAGCCTTGGCCTGCGATCGCTGCGGCAACCTCGTTGACGGTCTCGGCGATCCAATCGCGGTCGATCTCAGACGCGGGGACGGGAATCTTCTCGTCGTCGAGCACGTAGTGGTAGCTCTGCAGCTCTGATTCCACCTGCCATGCCTCGCGCGCGGCGACGGCGTAGAGCGAGAGCTGAATATCTTCTTCGAGCTCGGCTGCTGTGCGCGGCTTGCCGGTCTTGTAATCGATCAGCTCGTAGCCACCGCCCGGCAAAAGGTCAACGCGGTCAACGCGGCCGCGCAAGGTGTGCTCGCCGAGCTTGAACTGGAAAGACTTCTCAAACCAGACCGGGCGGCTCTCTTCTTTCGCCGTGCGCTGCTGGTAGAGCCTCAGCGCGTGCTCGGCCTTTGAGTGAAGCTGGCGCTCTTGGTCGCTGTCGCCGAAGCCGCCTCGGCGCCAACCCTCTTCGAGCAGCGCCAGCAGTTCATCAACAGTTCTGCCGTCCGACTGGTGGTAGCGCTCGAGTACCTGGTGGAAGAGGATCCCGAAGCGCTGGTTCATCGTCGGCTCCTGCGGAATCCTGAAGACGCGGGCGAACTTGTAGCGCAGCGGGCAGGCGCGGTAGGTCTCAATGTCGGAGGCGCTCAGCACGAGCCCCTCGCCGCGCCGCGGCAGGAAGGCTTCAAGCGACGGCTCGCCGCGCCGCGCCGTCGCCGCGCTACGCGCGCGGGCGTCGTGCTCGGCGCTGAGGATCAGCTCGTCGAGCGGGCTGCTCTCAAGCGCTTCGCGCTGCGTTGCCGTCGCAGACTGCAGCAGAACAGCGTTGGCCTGCGCCAGCGCAGCTTCTACGTCCTGATCGGGCGGGCGACCGATTACCGCCGCCAGCTTTGCGAGTTCGAGGTAGCGAACAACGCCGAGCGTTAGGTCGAGGTCATTGTCGAGCCGCAGCTCGGCAAAGGTGCCGGCCACGCGCGGGAGGTCGCCGAGTAGCTCGTCGCGCAGCTCGTTGAAGGCACCGTGCAGCGCCTCGTCGGGGCCGAACAGCTCCTCGCCGCGCTCTTCCCACTCTTCGCCAGCAGCCGCCAATGCCGCTTCGGCGAGCTGTGACGGTGGCTGTAGCTCGCCGCGTTGGCCGTGCCCGCTGTAGCTCAGCGTCAGCGTCTTAGCCGCCCGCGTTATCGCCACGTAGGCCAGCTTCCGCTGCTGATCATCGATGCTCCGTCGCCGTTCCATCCCGGCGATGAATACGTGGTCAAAACTCAGCCCGCGCGTCGAGCCTGTCTCAACGACGGCCACCTTACCCGCTGGAAGTTGCTCGCCGCCAGCGCCGTCATCGCTCTCGCGCAGGCCGGCGTCGGCGACGGCGACGACGTACTCGGCGAACTCACGCCCGCTTGCCTGTGGCGAGCGCTCAGCGAAGCGGCCGGCCAGCGTCTCGAAGCGAGCCAGGCAGCGCAGCCCTTCAACAACGTCGGCCTGGGCGGCGAAGAGCTGTTGGCGCCGCAGGCCAAGGCGGTCGATCAGGCGGTGGACGAAGCGGTCGGGGCGAAGTTCGTCGAGCGCAGCCGCGGCTTGGCGTTGGAGTTTGAGGAAGGCGACGATCCGCTCGCGCGCCTCAGGCGGGATCTGCGGCGACTCGGTCGCTGCTGTTAGTGCGCTGACCATGTCGAGCTTGCGCCGCCGCGCGATCTGCACGCAGCGCGCGAGGTCTACGGCGCGCAGCTCGATCGGTGCCCGTGCCAGCGCGCGAACCGTTGCGCTGGCGTCGCCGGGGCTGGTCAGCAGTCGCAGCCATGCCAGTACGTCCTTGACCTCGGCGCGGCTGAAGAGTTGGTCGCTGGCACCGAGCTGGTGCGGCACGGCACGCTCGTCTAGTGCGGCGGCAATCGCGCGGCCATCGCTGCGTAGCGAGCCGACCAGCACGGCGATCGACTCAGCTTTGCTGCCGGCCTGAATCAGCTGCTCGATTTCGCTGGCTATCGCTTGTGCCTGCGCCCGTTCGCTTGCGCAGCGCCAGCCGCGAACACTTCCGCCTGGCTCGCCAGTCAGCGGCGGGCTGAGCCGCTGCTCGAGCACCGCTTGGCCAGCGAGAACGATCTGCTCGTGGCAGCGCAGAGATCGCGTCAGCTCGATTCGCTCGCCCTGCCGCTGAGCAGTGATCGCGGTGAGGTTGGCTTCGCCGCCGGTGATTTCGCTAGCTGGCCCGCAGTCCGGGTCGGCCAGTGCCGTCACGCCGTCGAGCTGCGCAGCGACCGCCAAGACCAGCGTCAGCTCTGCGAGCGAGAGGCGCTGCGCGTCGTCAACCAGCAGCTGGCTGTAGCGGGACGCTAAGCGCTGCTGAACATCGGGCCGCTCGAGCAGGCTCAGCGCCCCGAAGATCAGGTCGCCTTGGTCAAGCGCACCTTCTTCAGCCAACATCGCTTCGTGGCTGGCGTACAGGGCTGCGAATTCCCGCTTCAGCGCGGCGCCGGCACCCTCGGCTTTTTCGGCGCGCGCGGCGCACTCTTCGGCGCTGATCAGCGCAGCCTTCTGTGAGTCGATCTGGACGATCAATGAGGCCAGCAGCTTGATCGGCCGGCCAGCGAAGTCGTGTTCGCGCAGATCAAGTTCGTCGACGCGCTCAATCAACATCGCGAGCCGGTCGGCGGCGCTGAGCGTTGAGACGAACGGGTCGAGCCCGCTCTCCGGCATCTCTTCGCGCAGCAGACGCGCAGCAAAGTCGCTGACGGTTGATACCGGTAGCTGCGAGAAGCCACGCGACAGCCGCTGCTCAATCAGGCCGCGGAGCCGGTCGGCCGCGGCCGCTGAGTCGCTGATCGCGATCACGGCTTCCGGTTCGAGGCCGCTCTCCCCGACAAGCCAGGCGTAGCGCGCCGCAAGCGCCGTCGTCTTGCCGCTTCCCGCGCCGCCCGAGGCAACCAACGACTGTCCTGCGAACTGAACGATCTGCTGCTGCTCGTCGGTCAGCTGGAGGGGGCTTTCGGGCACCCCCTTAGGATAAGAGCAAGATGGCTTCTGCGTCAGCGATTCTCAGCTTTGATTGGCTCGAACTTTCCGCTCGCTGCGCGGCCTCTCTCGGCGAACTGCTGGCGGCGACGCCGCAGCGCGACGATCGCGTCGTCGAGACGGGCACGATCGGCGCTGGCGGCGATCGCACGCTGGTGATCGACGAGCAGGCCGAGGAGATCGTCTTCGCTGAGCTAAAGAAGCTCTTTGACGCGGGTGCGCGCTTCACGGCTTTGTCGGAGGAGCGCGGCGTTGTTGACTTTGGTAGCGATGAGGCCTTCGTCGTGATCGATCCAATCGACGGCTCGCTCAACGCCAAGCGTGGGCTGCCGGCTTATTCGATCTCGATCGCCGTTGCCGATGGGCCGACGATGGCCGACGTCGGCTTCGGCTTCGTTCACGACTTCGGCAGCGACGAGCAGTGGCACGCGATCCGCGGTGAGGGGGCTTGGCTCAACGGTCAGCGCTTAGCGCCGGTAGCGCCCGAGCGGCGCAGTGAAGACGGGCGGCTCGAGGTTGTGCTCGTCGAGGGAGCCTCGCCGTTCAACCTTGCGGCATCAACGCCGGCGCTGATCGCTGGCGCGCACCGCGTCCGCGCGTTCGGTTCGATGGCGATCTCCTGTTGCCAGGTCGCCGCCGGGAGAGCCGATGCGATGGTCTCGCTCTGGAGCTGCCGCCCGGTTGACATTGCCGCCAGTCAGCTTGTCGTGCGCGAGGCAGGTGGGGAGGTTGCGTTCCCGGCGGCCGATTCGCCGCTGGCGCTGCCATTGGCCGATTCGGATCGTGTTTCAGCGATTGTTGCGGCGCCTTCGGCAGCTGCACTAGCCGACGCGCTTTCTTTCCCCGCCCTGTAACCACGGCGCCTAGCGGGCGTATTTAGGGCTATGAACGAACACCTGTTCGCAAAGCTGCTACTCTAACCGTAAGCTCATTAGTTCTAAGTAGTAGAAAGGAAGTAATCAGATGGCAACCACAACTAAGAAGGCAACACCCAAGCCCCGCGCAAAGGCCAAGACGGCCGCCTCGAAGACTCGTGGCCGCGCAGGTGCAAAGCCAAAGGCAACTGCCAAGGCATCCCACTCACGCGTAGAGCGTGCCGCTGACCTCCAGTTCGGCGCCGTTCTCGTCGCACGTGACACGGTCGTTGACGCGATCGAAGAGCTGCGGACGAAGGTCGGCAGCCGTCAGAGCGCTGAGAAGCAGCTGAAGAAGGTCGAGCATCGCGGAAGCGTTGCGCGCACCAAGGCTGAGCACGAGGTTCGTCAGGCCAGCGCGCGCATCGAGCGTGAGATCAAGCGCAACCGCACGCGCATCGAGCGTGAAGTTCGCAACCTGCGCAAGGATGCCGACAAGCAGCTGCGCAACGTGCGCGGCGATGTGACTCGTCAGGCCGACGTCGTCAGCAGCCGCGTTCAGGACGCAGTCGCTCCGATCGTTGACCAGCTTTCAAAGGTCACCGCTTAGAGCTCAACGCTCCAAGCACCAACTGCTGTACCGACGGCCCGCCAATGTGCGGGCCGTCGCCGTTTTTGCCTAGTTGGCACTAGTCGCGGAGCGCTCTTTGTCACAATGGGGCCATGCCTACAGACGAGCAGATCCTCAAGGCGCTCGAGGTCGTAATCGACCCCGAGCTGCGCAAGTCAATCGTTGAACTCGGAATGGTCCGCTCGATTGAGCAGGCCGATGACGGCAAAGTCGCCGTAATCGTCTCGTTGACGACCGCTGGCTGCCCGATTCGCAACCACTTCGAAACAGCAGTAGCCGAAGCCGTCGGCACGCTCGAGGGCGTTGCCGGCGTCAGCGTCAGCTTCGACGTTCTCAGCGACACAGAGAAGGGTGAGCTGCAGCGCAAGCTCGGCCGTGGCTCGCTGCCCGAAGGCGCGCTCGCCCAGGTCAGCAACGTCGTCTGCATCGGCTCGGGCAAGGGTGGCGTTGGCAAGTCGACGATTACCGCCAACATCGCTGCTGCGCTGGCTGCCGAAGGCAAGAGCGTCGGAGTGCTCGACGCCGACGTTTGGGGCTACTCAATCCCACGCATGTTCGGAGTGACCGGCCGTCCGCCGGTTTCGCCCGAGCGCAAGATCGTTCCACTCGAAGCCGGCGGCGTGAAGATCATGTCGATCGGCTTCTTCGTCGAAGAGGACGCCGCCGTCGTCTGGCGTGGGCCAATGCTGCACAAGGCGTTGACGCAGTTCCTTGAGGACGTCGAATGGGGCCAGCTCGACTTCCTGCTCGTCGACCTGCCGCCCGGCACCGGCGACGTCTCGATGACGCTCGCTCAGCTGCTGCCACAGGCGCAGTTCGTGATCGTCACGACGCCGCAACAAACCGCGCAGAAGGTCGCGCGCCGCTCAGCCGACATGGCCAACAAGGTCAACCTTGAAGTGGCAGGCGTGATCGAGAACATGGCCGGCTTCGTCACTCCCGACGGCGAGCGCTACCAAATCTTTGGTGAGGGCGGCGGCCAAGAGTTGGCCGATGAGATTCAGGTTCCGCTGATCGCCAAGGTGCCACTGACGATGCCGCTGCGCGAGCAGGCCGACGCTGGCCTGCCGCTCGTGATCAGCGACCCGGATGATCCTGCCGCTCAGGCAATCCGCCAAGCTGCACGCGGACTTATCGCGATCTTCCCGACCGAGCTGCCGATGCTTCAGGCTGAGATGCCGGCCGACGCAGCGGGCGCCGATGATCCCGAGCCGGTCGGCATGACGCTGCCGATGGCTTAAGCGCCCTTGGCGTAGTATTCAGCGTTGATTGCCGAGTACTTCAGCCACTCGTCGGGCAGCTGGTCCTCAGCAAAGCAGGCGTCTACTGGGCAGGCCTCGACGCAAGCATCGCAGTCGATGCACTCTTCAGGGTCGATGAAGAGCATCTTGACGCTGTCGTAGTCAGGCTCGTCCGGCGTTGGGTGAATGCAGTCGACTGGGCAGACCTCGACGCACGAGTTGTCCTTGGTGTCGATGCATGGTTCTGCGATTACGTAAGCCATCTTCGGTGATCTAATCCTTTGCTCGTCGAGGTGCCTGGGAGCGCGAACTGTAGCGACCGCGCACGAGGGCGCGCGATACGCTCCTCGCCATGCTGCTTGTCACCGGCGCGACCGGGCTAATCGGATCGGAGCTACTGCCGCGACTGACAGCAGGTGGAGAGCCGGTTCGTTGCCTCGTGCGAGACCCGCGCCGGCTCGGCGCCGAGCGCGTGCGCGTCCAAATTGTTCTCGGCGACTTGGCCGACCACCGCTCATTGGCAAACGCCACGCGCGGCGTCAGCCACGTGATTCACCTTGCGGCAGCGAGCCATGATCAGGACGGTGGAACTATTGAGGAGCTCGGTTCGATTGCGACCTGGCGACTGATTGAGGCGGCCGAGGCAGCTGGGGCCGAGCGCTTTAGCTACTTCTCGGCGCTCGGGGCGGTTCGCGGCGCGCCGACTCGGCTGCTCCGCGATAAGGCGATCGCTGAGGACGCCGTTGCCTCGGCACGAATCGCGACGACGACCTTCGCGCTCTCGCTGGCGCACGCCTCGCCCGACCCGCTCTTCACGGCGATCGACGCCTGTTCGCGGGCGGGAATCATCCCCGTGCCTGGCTCCGGTCGTTACCAGCCAATCTGGGTCTCGGATATAGCCGACGCCTTCATCGCCCAGAGTGCGCTGCCAGCTCAGTCCGGTCACCAGAGGGTCGAGCTGGCCGGCCCGCAGGCGCTCGACCTACGCACGATCAGCCGCCTGATCGGAAGTTCGCTCGGCCGCCGCCGTCCGGCCGTCCCGACGAGGCCGGGCTTCGCCAAGACAATGCTGAGAGTCGCCGCCTCGGGCGCGGTTGCGCTGCCGATGGTGTGGGACGAGCAGGCGCTGCTCGGCGCCGAGATGATCGCTGCGCGAGGCAGCGCCGATGCGCTGGCGCTCGGCATCTCACCGCGCCGCTTCAGCGATCTGCTTGGGCTCGATTAAGCGGCGTCAAGCGGCGCGCGGCGCCCGGCCCACGGCAACGCGTTCTCAAGCTGAGTGCTGAGCGCCAGCAGCAGCCCCTCGGACTCCGGTCGACCGATGAACTGGACCGCCAGCGGCAATCCAAGCTCATCGTTCTGGTAGAGCGGAACTGAGATCGCCGGCGAACCGGTCGCGTTTGAGATCGCCGTGAACGGGGTGAAGAGGCCGGAGCGAGCGAAGGCTCCCATCGGATCGTCCGAGCAGCTGTCAATCGTTCCCAGCGTCACCGGCGGTTCCGCTAGAGCGGGGCAGAGGATCGCGTCGTAATCCTCAGCCCAACTGACAACCATCCGCGCTAGCGCCTGCATCTGAACTTCGGCGCCGAAGCCCATCACGGCATTGATCTCTTGTGACTGCTGCCAGATAGACCAACTCAGCGGCTCCATCTGATCCTCGGTGAACTCGCTGCCGGTAACCATCTGCGCGAATGCGATCTGCAGCGAGATCATCGGCCCAAACAGCGCCGAGAAAAGTTGCAGCATCCCAGGCACGTTCCATGGCGGGTTGACTTCGATCACCTCGTGGCCAAGCTCGCGCAGCAGCTCGGCTGCATCGTTCACGGCGGTTACTGAGGTCGGGTCGAGCGTCGCTCCCTCGAGCGGCGGTTCAAGAGTCATCGCAATCTTGAGGCCCTTTGGCGTCTCCCGAGCCAGCTCGCTGAAGGGCTTCGACGGGGCCGCTGCCCAGTAGGCATCGCCAGCTTCGTAGCCAGCGAGAATGTCGAGCGCCAATGCTGTCTCTGCGGTTGTGCGCGTCAACACGCCGTCGATGCCGAGAAAGGAGCCACCAACGTCGGGCCCCGATGAGATTCGCCCTCGTTGAGGCTTGAGCCCTACGAGTCCGCAGCAGGCGGCTGGGATTCGCGTCGAGCCGCCGCCGTCGTTGGCGTGGCCGAACGGAATCATTCCCGAGGCAACTGCCGCCGCCGAGCCGCCGGAGGAACCGCCCGGTGTGCGATCCGTATCCCAGGGGTTGCGCGACGGGCCAAAACGGCGCGGCTCTGTTGTCGGCAGGATTCCAAACTCCGGCAGGTTGGTCGTTCCGACGATAATCGCCCCGGCGTCACGCAAGCGGCGGACGAGAAATGCGTCGTGGCTGGCGCGGAAGTCGCCCATCACCTCTGCGGCGAAGGTCAACCGTTCGCCTTCGACCGGGCGGTTGTTCTTGATCGCTACCGGCACACCGGCCAGCGGCCGCTGATCGCCGCTCCCCACCTTGGCCGCTTCGGCGCGCGCTTTCTCGTGAAAAACGTCGATGAAGGCGTTGTAGGTCGGGTTCAGCGCGTCGATCCGTTCGAGCGAGGTATCGACCAGTTCGAGCGCGCTTATCTCGCCGCTCTTGACCAGCTCTGCGAGCTGATCGATTGGACGGAACATCAACTCTGAATCGGACATCTGAACCTTTCGCCGTTGGGTGCTTCGCCAGACTACCCACGAGCGGTGGCAGGCGCATCGCGCAGCGGCCGCAATCGTGAGAAACTTTCAAAGCAGCGAGTCAACCCGTGGAGCATTAGAGAGCGAGCTATATGACTGAGGTTAGTTCCGGACTTGAGGGCGTAGTCGCATTCGAGACAGTGATCGCCGAACCCGATCGCGAGGGCGGCGCGCTGCGCTACCGCGGCGTCGACATTGAGGACCTCGTCGGCTTCGTTCCATACGAGAAGGTCTGGGGACTGCTGGTTGACGGCAGCTTCGAACCTGGCCTCTCGCCGGCCGAGCCACACCCGCTGATGGTCCGCTCCGGCGATCCGCGCGTCGACGTTCAGTCGGCGCTGGCAATGCTCGCACCCGAATGGGGCTTCGGCCAGCTGCTCGACATCAGCGACGAGCAGGCCCGTAGCGACTTGGCTCGCGCCTCCGTGATGGCGCTCTCGTTCGTTGCTCAGTCGGCCCGCGGCGTTGGCCAGCCGTGGGTTCCGCAGGCGACAATCGATCAAGGCCAGACGATCGCTGAGCGTTTCCTCTTGCGCTGGCGCGGCGAGTGCAACCCGGACCACGCCAAGGCGATCGACGCCTACTGGGTTTCAGCGGCAGAGCACGGAATGAACGCCTCAACCTTCACTGCCCGCGTCGTCGCCTCAACCGGCGCCGATGTTGCAGCTGCGATGTCGAGCGCGGTCGGCGCGCTCAGCGGCCCGCTCCATGGTGGCGCGCCATCGCGCGTGCTGACGATGCTTGACGAGGTTGAAGCGAGCGGCGACGCAGACGCTTGGGTCAAGATGGCGCTTGACCGCGGTGACCGCCTGATGGGCTTCGGCCACCGCGTTTACCGCGCAGAGGATCCGCGCGCCCGCGTGCTGCGCCGGACCTCGAAGGAGCTCGGCTCGGAGCGCTTCGAAGTTGCCGAGGCGCTCGAGGCCGCTGCGCTGGCAGAGCTGAAGGCTCGAAAGCCGGACCGAGTTCTGGCGACCAACGTTGAGTTCTGGTCGGCGGTCGTGCTCGATTACGCCGAGATTCCACCGGACATGTTCACCAGCATGTTCACCTGCGCGCGCGTCGCCGGTTGGTCGGCGCACATCATGGAGCAGAAGCGCGAAGCGAAGCTGATTCGCCCATCGGCTGACTACGTTGGCCCAGGCCCGCGCGGCCGCGACGAAGTCTGATCGCCCGTGGCTTCAGATAATGGAATTGAGGTCGAAGGACTGGTCCGAGTCTTCGGCGATGAGATCCGCGCCGTTGACGGCGTTGACCTGAGCGTCGCCCCGGGCGAGATTTACGGATTCCTCGGCCCCAACGGCGCCGGTAAATCAACGATGGTCTTGATGCTCGTCACGTTGCTACCGCCGACTTCCGGCCACGCGACTGTGGCGGGCTTCGACGTCGCCAAGCAAGGCCCGGAGGTCCGCGGCCAGATTGGCGCCGCGCTGCAGGAATCCGCGCTCGATGACTTCCTAACCGGCACCGAGCACATGGACCTTCAAGGTGGCCTGCACGGCCTCTCGAAGAACGAGCGCCGCACGCGCGGCGCCGAACTGATGGAGCGTGTCGGCCTCAGCGATGCTGCCGGGCGCAAGGTCGGCGGCTACTCCGGCGGCATGAAGCGCCGCCTCGACTTGGCGCTGGCGCTGCTGCACCGCCCCTCAGTGCTCTTCCTTGACGAGCCGACGACGGGCCTTGACCCGCAGAGCCGCAGCGCGCTCTGGGCAGAGGTTGAAAGGCTCTCGCGTGAGGACGGCGTGACCGTCTTCCTCACGACTCAGTACCTCGAAGAGGCCGATGTGCTCGCCGATCGTGTGGGGATCATCGACCACGGCAAGCTCGTTGCTGAGGGAACGCCGACGGCGCTGAAGGCAGGCATCGGCCAAGTTTCACTCGAGGCGACACCGGCAAACCCGAACGACCGCGAGAAGCTCGCCGCAGCGCTGGCACGCTTTGGCGAGCCGGCCGCAGCATCGCCGAAGTCGGTTGCTGTGCGGTTGGCGGCCGGCGCTGAGCAGCTCGCCGACGTCGTCCGCGCGCTCGACACCGAGGGGATTGCCGTTGGCGACCTTCAGCTCCATCAGCCTTCACTCGACGACGTCTTCTTGCAGCAGACCGGCCGCTCACTGGAGGGTGAGGAAGAGCAAGCGGAGTCCACTTCGTGAGCTCCGCTGGGCAGCTGGTGCTGATCGGTCGCCGCTCGGTCAGCCGCACCTTCCGCCAGCCGGTGCTGGTGGCGCCGGTGATCATCTTCCCGCTTGTACTGCTGGCGGTTAATGCTGCGGGCCTGGCAAGCATCACCGAGCTGCCCGGTTTTCCGACCGACCGCTACATCAACTTCGCGATTGTCGTCTGCTTTGTCCAAGGCGCCCTCTTCGCGGCGATCACGGCTGGCACCGAATTGGCCTCAGACATTCAGAGCGGATTTACAGACCGGCTCTCGCTCACTCCAGTGCGGCGCTGGGCGATGTTGGCGGGCGCAACCGCCGGTGGCGCCTCAATCGCTGTCGTCGGGTCGGTCGTCTACCTCGTGATCGGGCTGATTTTTGGCGTTCAGATCGATACCGGCGTTCTCGGCGCTGTGACGCTGCTGGCGCTGGCGATCTACACCGCGCTGGCGTTCGCCGGGATCGGCGCTTGGCTGGCGGTTGCGACCGGTTCACCGCAGGCCGTGCAGGGCGTCTTCCCGCTGCTTTTCGTATTGCTCTTCCTCTCGACGATGAACTTGCCGATCGACTTCATCCAGAAAGATTGGTTCAAAACGATTGCCGAGTGGAACCCGCTCAGCTATCTGATCGACGGGATGCGCGGCCTCGTAATCGGCGGCTGGGACGCTTCGACGCTGCTGCCAGCCATCGCGGTCGCGACGGCGATCATGTTTGTGACCTTTGCCGGCGCTGCCCGGTCACTGCGAAAGCGAGTGCAGCGAACATGAGCGGCTCAACGCTTTCAGTTGCGATGGCGGTGCTGCGCCGCGTGATGATTCAGACCTTCAAGAACCCGGCGATCATCATTCCCTCGCTCGCCTTCCCGCTCGTCTTCCTGATCGCCTTCGCCGGAGGCCTATCAACCGTCGCCAGCGTGCCCGGGTTCTCGTTCAAGGGTGGCTACACGGCATTTCAGTTCGTCTTCGTCTTCCTCCAGACCGGTGCCTTCGCGGGAATTTTCACCGGCTACCGAATTGCCGAGGATTACGAGAGTGGCTTCGCGCGGCGGCTGCTGATCGCCGCGCCACATAGCCGTGGAATTGTGCTCGGCTTCGTTCTATCGGGGCTCGCACGCTTTGCGTTGACCGGCGTGATTCTTTGGGCAATCGCTCTGCTGGCGGGAATGACCGTGCTCGGCAGCCCGATTGAGATCCTTGCGATGTGGCTGCTGGCAGGGCTGCTCTGCATCGCCAGCGCGCTCTGGGTGGCGGGGCTCGCGTTCCGCTTCCAGTCGGTTGATATCGGCTCGTTCATGCAGACGCCGGTCTTCATCCTGCTCTTCCTTGCGCCGGTCTACGTGCCATTGGCGCTGCTGACCGGATGGCTCAAGATCGCCGCGAGTGCGAATCCGATCACGGCGATCCTCGACGCTTCGCGCGGGTTCATCTCCGGCGAGCCGGCGAAGGTTGCGCTGGCCTTCGGCTTGGCGCTTGGCCTTGCCGCCTTGATGGGCCTGTGGGCCGCGCTGCAGCTGCGCCGGGCGCAGCGCGGCGTCGCTTAGCCGCCGTCGCCTCGAAGCAGAACTGCCCCCGGGAACGACAAGGGCCCGGCGGTTAAACCGGGCCCTTGGTACGACTCACGCTTGAAGCGTGGGTTACATCATCCCGCCCATGTCTGGCATACCGCCTGGCATTCCGCCACCGGCACTCTCGTCAGGCATCTCGGCGATGATCGCCTCTGTGATCAGGATGTTCTTCGCGATCGAGGCTGCGTTCTGCAGCGCCGAGCGCGTGACCATCGCTGGATCGATTACGCCAGCGGCAACGAGATCAACGATCTCGCCGGTCGCAGCGTTGAGGCCAAACCCGGCCTTTGCCTTAGCCACATCGGCGACAACAACGGAGCCTTCAAGGCCCGAGTTCTCGGCGATCTGACGCAGCGGCTCCTCGACGGCGCGGAGCACAATCTTCACTCCGGTGCGCTCATCTTCGTCGTCACGCTTGGCAGGATCAACGTTCTTTGAGGCCTGCAGCAGTGCTACGCCGCCGCCGGGAACGATGCCCTCTTCGAGCGCCGCGCGGGTTGCCTGGAGGGCGTCCTCTACGCGGTGCTTCTTCTCCTTCATCTCGGTCTCAGTTGCGGCGCCGACCTTAACTACGGCCACACCACCTGAGAGCTTCGCGAGGCGCTCTTGCAGCTTCTCGCGATCGAAATCGGAGTCGGTGTTATCGACCTCAGCCTTGATCTGGTTAACGCGGCCCTTGATCGCGTCGCTGTCGCCAGCGCCGTCGACGATCGTCGTCGTGTCCTTCGAAACGACGATCCGGCGTGCGTGACCGAGCTGCGAGATCTGTGTGTTCTCGAGCTTCAGTCCCATCTCCTCGGTGATTACTTCGCCACCGGTGAGAATTGCGATGTCTTCGAGCATCCGCTTGCGGCGGTCGCCGAAGCCAGGGGCCTTGACGGCAACACCGGTGAAGGTGCCGCGCAGCTTGTTGACAACCAGAGTTGCGAGAGCCTCGCCCTCAACGTCCTCGGCAATGATCAGCAGCGCCTTACCGGACTGCATTACCTGCTCGAGAACCGGCAGCACGTCACGCACTGAACCGATCTTCTGGTTGGCGATCAGCACGTAGGCGTCGTCCAGCACTGCCTCCATGCGGTCTTGGTCGGTGACCATGTAGGGCGAGATGTAGCCCTTATCGAACTGCATGCCCTCAGTGAATTCGAGGTCCATGCCGAACGTCTGGCCTTCTTCGACGTTTACAACGCCGTCTTTGCCGACCTTCTCGATCGCGTCAGCGATTACGTCGCCGATCTCCTCGTCGCCAGCCGAAATAGTGGCCACACGAGCGATCTGATCCTTGCCGGTGACTTCCTTCGACTGCTTGCCGATGCCGGTAACGATCTCGTCGACGGCGTACTCAATCCCGCGCTTAAGCGCGAGTGGCTGAGCACCAGCGGTTACGTTCTTGAGGCCTTGGCGAACAATCGCCTGGGCCAGAACGGTCGCTGTCGTCGTGCCGTCTCCGGCAACGTCGTTGGTCGCTGTTGCGACTTCCTTGACGAGCTGAGCACCCTGATTCTCAAATGGGTCCTCAACGTCAATTTCGCGAGCGATTGTGACGCCGTCGTTGGTGATCGTCGGTGCGCCGAAGCGCTTGTCGATCACTACGTAGCGGCCCTTCGGACCGAGCGTCACCTTGACTGCGTTAGCTACGGCGTCAACGCCGGCCTCGAGGGCCTTGCGTGCGTCCGCGTCAAACTTCAATTCTTTAGCCATTTATTCAGTTCTCCTTTGGGCCTAAGACTCGACGATCGCGAGAATGTCGCTCTCGCGCAGAACGAGGAGGTCCTCGCCGTCAACTTTGATGTCGGTGCCGCCGTACTTGCTGTAAAGCACAACGTCTCCCTTGCTTACGTCGAGCGGGACGCGCTTTTCGCCGTCCTCATCCCAACGACCTTCGCCAGCGGCGACGATCTCGCCCTTCTGGGGCTTCTCTTTTGCCGTGTCGGGGAGCAGCAGGCCGCTAGCGGTCGTCTCCTCCTCGTCGATGGCGCGGACGATCACTCGATCGCCAAGCGGCTTCAAATTCATTTCAAATGCCTCCGGTAGTTGCGCTATTTACGAACGTTTTAGGGCGTTAGCCCGACGCTTTTGGCACTCACCACTAGCGAGTGCCAAAGTCGCTCCGGGAGATGATAGCGCCTCAGTTCTGAGCGCCACCGATGCCAAGACGGGCATCGGTGAATGACTGCGGGTTTTCTACGATCTGCGAGAAGCGCACGACCGTCACGATGTCCTCCATCGTCACCGGCTGGCCGTAGATCTGCTCAAGGAAGTGAATTAGATCCTCGTGGCGACGCAGCTCAGGGTTGTCGTGCTCAATGTCGCGCGGCGAAAGGTCGCGAACGCGCTTCACGTCAACCTGATCAATCACCGCTTCGAAGATCTTCTCGCGCGGAGAGAACTGGTAGCCAATCGTCACCAGAACAGCCTGATTCTTGCGGTACTTGTGGCTCTTGTCGCCAAGCCGAATCGTCGCCGTCTTGCGGCCGCGGCGGAGCTGATCGGCAAAGATCGTCGAATAGAAGTTAAGTACCTGCATCGCGGCCGAAGACTACAGCGCTCAGGCGCTCGGCGCGAGGCCCAGCTTCGCTAGTAGATGAAGCCGGTCAGTACATCGGTGTCGAGGACCTTGATTCGCCCGCGCCCTTGCTCAATCGCACCGGAGTTGGCGAGCGTCGTAAGGAAGCGGCTCGCCGATTCGCGCGAGCACCCCGCCAGCTGGGCAATGTCGGCCTGCGTGATGATCAGCTCGACTGGGCCGTCGCCGCCGGCGCCCTCGATGCGAGCCTGCGTAACGAGGTCGCCGAGCACAATCGCAACGCGGCTTTGAACCGTCTGGAAGGACTGGCGCGTGAGCCGCTCGTTGGCGATCCTCATTCGCCGGCCAAGCGACACGACGAGCTTGCTGGCAATCGCACCGTGGTCGTTCATCAGTCGCCGCATATCGCGACCTGGAATCGCGATCAGGTCAACCTCGTCGAGCGTTTCGACCGTGGCCGAGCGGACTTCGTCATCGAACATCGCCAGCTCTCCAAAGATGTCACCGGGGCCGAAGTGCGTAAGCGTGATCGTGCGGCCGTCGGGGTGCTCGCGGATCGCTCGCGCATGGCCGCTGCGCAGGACGTAACAGGTGTTGCTCGGGTCGCCTTCGCGGAAGATCACTTGGCCGCCGGGGAAATGGCGCGTCACAACAACCTCAGCGACGCGATGAAGATCGTCATCGCCGAGCGTCGCGAAGACCGGCACGGCCTGAAGCAGCGTGTAGGTCTCCTCGCTCATCGCGACGGAGGCTACCTATGCGCGGGAAATAGGCGCGGGTCGTTGCTGATCACGCCGGCGATTCCGAGCCGTTCGAAGTCCTCGATCTGCTGCGCGTCGTCAACGGTCCAGATGTAAAGCTCGCCGCCGGCGTCGCGGATCGCGCGCGCCAGCCGCGGGGTGACGAAGGCCCAGTGGCACATCAGGGCATCAACGCGCCCGTCCCGGATTGCCTTCG
>JBAXGJ010000001.1:0-26910 GCA_037139475.1 Actinomycetes bacterium | reverse complement strand
GGCGTCGAGCGGATCGTTTGCGTTCTAACCGGCCATGGGCTGAAAGATCCTGAAACCGCGATCGAAGTCGGCGGCGAGATAATTGCCTGCGAACCAGAGCTGGCCGCGGTTGAAGCCGCCGTCTGGGGCTGACGATGGAACGGCGCCGCCTTGTGACAGTTCCCGCCTCGTCGGCCAACCTTGGCCCCGGCTTCGATTCGTTTGCCGTTGCGCTTTCGCTTTCGATGGAGCTGGAGGTGACGGAGACCGGCAGCTTCGCTGTCGAGACCGACCTCGAGGTCGCTCGCGACCGTCGCAATCTTGTCGTCCGCGGCTTCGAGAGGCTTCACCCGCCCGACGACTTCAGCTTCACAATCCGATCCGAGATTCCACTCAGCGGCGGGCTTGGCACCAGCGCCGCCGCCTACCTCGCGGGGCTAATGGCGGCCGACCACCTCTTTGAACTCGACGCCGACCTCTTGGCCCTTGGGAGTGAACTGGACGGTCATCCAGACAACGTCGCGGCCGCGCTCCACGGCGGCTTCGTCGTCACGACAGGCGGCGAGGTGACCCGCTTCGATCCGCCCGACGGCCTTGAGGCTGTGCTCGTCGTGCCAAACGAAGCTGTTGCAACTCGCGAAGCGAGGGCCGCGCTGCCCGATCAGGTGCCACTCGCCGACGCTGTTTTCAACGTCGCCCACGGCGCTTTGTTGATGCTTGGACTGGCGCGCGGCGACTTTGAGCTGATCGGTCGTGGCCTCGACGATCGCCTTCATCAGACCTACCGCGGCCCGCTCTACCCGCGCTCGTATCAGTTGATCGCGCGCGCTAAAGAGTTCGGCGCGCTCGGCGCGACGCTCTCCGGCGCCGGGCCAACGGTTCTTGTTTGGACGACCTTTGACACGACCGGCGGCGTCGTCGAGGCGCTGAGCGCCGAGGCCGGCGAGTGGGCGCAGGTTAAGCGCGTTCGCTTTGAGCCGGGCGGCGCCGACGTTAAAGAGCTCTAGCCGCCGCTAGGCGCCGGCTTCGGCCGGTACGCGAGCGGCGATCTGCGCGCTCTGCTCGTAGAGGCCGAGCCGTTTTAGTAGCTCAGCGGCGACCAGTAGGTAGTCAGAGCCAAGGTCGGGGCGGTGCTCGAAGATTGGCGTTGCCCGCTCGGCCGATTCGGCGTAAGCGATCGACTGGCGCACGGTCTGGTCGAGTAGGCGGTCGCCGACGTGCTCGCGCAACGCTTCAAATGCTTCGCGTGAATGAACGGTTCGCATGTCGGCGATGTTGAAAAGAACGCCGAGCCACTGCAGATCGGGGTTGAGGCTGTCGCGCGCGAGTTCGATCACTTCGAGCGCCTGCTCAACTCCCTGCAGCGCGAAATACTGCGCTTCGCTGCTGAGCAGCGCTTGGTCGGCGGCAACGAGCGCGTTAACGGTCAGCAGGCCGAGGGCAGGGGGGCAGTCGATGAAGATCACGTCGTAACGGTCGTCAACCTCGGCGAGCGCTCCGCGCAGCGTTAGCTCGCGCCCCATCTTGCCGGCCAGCGTGATCTCAGCCTCGGCCAGGCTGAGGTTTGCCGGGATCACGTCGTCAACGATCGCGGCGCTCGCAGTGGCGCGGCCCGAGAGCACGTCGCCGATCGTCGGTTCGGCTTCGGGGTCGATGTCGAAGTAGTCGGAGAGGTTGCCCTGCGGGTCCAGGTCAACGGCAAGCACGCGCAGTCCCGTTTCGCGGAAGGCACCAACGAGGTGACGGACCGTCGTTGTCTTGCCTGTCCCGCCTTTCTGGCTCAGGACCGAGATCGTAATCGCCATCTGCAGCGAGTTTAGACGGGCAGCGAATCGGGCGGCGCGGAGCCCTTGGCTGCGACGTCAGCAGTGACGCTGATGAAGTTCATTTGGTAGCGGCCGATAAAGAAGCTGTCGCCGTCAACGAGTGTGTAGCGATCGATCCTCACTCGATCAACGAAGATCCCGTTGAGGCTGCTGTCGTCGACCAGTTTCAGCGCGTCACCTTCGCGGATGATCAGCGCGTGGCGGCGCGAAACAGTCGGATCATCGAAACGAATATCGGCAGCGGTGCTTCGACCGATCCGCGTCCAGTCACCGACCAGAGCGACGACGCGTAGCTCGTCGCCTTCGCTGAAGACCAAGTAGTCACCGGCCTGCGTCAACGCGGCTCGGACTGCATCGACCAGTTCGGCTTCAGACTCGCCTGCCTGCGTTAGCGCTGACGGCGCGGGCGAGTGGGCCGCGGTGGTGAGGTCGAGCTGATCATCTGCGCTCATTGCAACCGTCCAATCGTTCGAGCTAGCGGGTCAATCCTACGCCCGCTGTCAATGCGACCACAATTGTTGGCAGGAAAACCACTGCGGGCGCCGAAAATAGGCCAAATGCTTAGTTGGAATCAGCTGCTCGGAGAGCCGGAACTGGAGATCAGGCTGCTGCGCAAGGGGCACGACACGCGCGTCGCCGCCGAGCTTCATTGCGCCGACTGTGGCCGCGTGCCACTTACCGGTGAGCAGGTTTTTGAGTTCGACGATGGCTCAGTCTGCTCGCTCTGCCGCACGAAGCACGGCGGTTCTCCCCGCGCAACCGCGCCGGTCGATCACGTAGAGCACGGCATCAGCGTTCGTCGCTTGACGCTACCGCGCGCCGCCTAGCCTCAGTCGCAACGCTTTTCGGGCCGTCCCGTCGATAGACTGCGGCTCGCAATGCAGCCCTTCACGATTTCCCAGAGGATCGACCAGCCGGTGGCCGTCGTCTTCGACTACCTCTCTGATCTGGCGAACTACTCGGAGTTCACCGAGCATTTTCTGACCGACTGGCGGATGACGCGCGAGGAGACCTTCGGGCTCGGGGCTGGTGGTCGTTTCCACGAGGACCTTCGTTTTGATCGCTTCGGTTGGGGAGACATGGCGATCGTTGAATACACGCCTCCTCGGCTAATCGTGCTCGTAGGCTGCGGCGGCAAGTACAACCGGATTCGCACGCTCACCGCGTTCGAGCTAAGCGAGGACGGCGACGGTGGCACGGCGGTCACGCTGACGGTTGAAACAAGGCCGGTCTTCCCGAGTGACAGGATCGTTGGCGCGCTGGGCCAAGACCGAGCTCGCCAGCGCGGCTGGCGCAAAGCGCTGAAGCGGCTTTCACGAATTCTTGAGCACGACCGCGACCGTGGCCCACGGGCGACGATCTCTGGCGGCGCGCGCAAGCCAGCGACAGGTCTGCGCGCTTAAGTCGTGCCGCGGCGCAACCAAATACAGTCCGGAGCCGCAATGCTCCGTCGCGCCCTAGCCCTCGGCCTCGTCGCAATCGCCGCGACCGCAGCGAGCGGATGTGGTGACAAGCAAGCGACCGTAACGGCCGGTGAATCAGAGGCGATCTACGTGACGCTCGGCAACCTTCAGTACCAAGTTCAGATGTCACGTCAGCTCAACCCAGTTGACGCCGGCGACCGCGATCTGCTCGCCGGTATCGCTCCGACCGACGCTTCGCTAGGAACCGAAGACCTCTGGTTTGGGGTTTGGGTTCGGGTGACCAACAGCAGCGACTCGATTGCGCCGACAGCCGATGAGTTCAAAATCATCGACACGCACGATGATGAGTTCATGCCGCTGCCGGTCAGTGGGTCGAACAAGCTTGTCTTCCGCACGGCGCCGGTGCTGGCCAACGGCGGTCAGTATCCGTACCCCAATAGCGCTGCCGCAAACTTGCCGACGACCGGCGCGATCCTAATCTTCAAGCTTCCACACTCGGCGCTCGACTACCGGCCGCTGGAGCTTGAGATCCGCAGCAGCGCCGTGCCGGGCAAGAAGGCCAGCGTCACGCTCGACGTTTAGTGCGCAGCGAGCATCGCGCTGAGAACGCCGCGCGCTGCAGGCGCCGCAGTCTCGCCGCCGGCGCCGGCGCCGACGAACATCACGCCAACCGCGCTACTGGCGATCTTCGCTTTGTTGGCAGGCGCGAAGGCGACGAACCAGGCGTCGGTGTCCTCCGGCTGTTCGCTTGGCGAACGCAGCTCGGCGGTGCCGGTCTTGCCGGCAACAGTTACTCCGGGGATAGCGGCCGCGGTACCCGTGCCGCCGCGGACAACGCCGATCATAAATTGCTCGAGCGTCCTCGCGGTCGTGTTCTTGATTGCCTGTGCACCGCTCGATGATTTCGTCTTGTCGGCCGTTTCCTGGCTGAGCGTCGGGGTCACCAAGCGGCCGCGCCGCGCGACGGTCGCCGCGACCAGCGCCATCTGCAGCGCACTGGCCTGAACTTGGCCCTGGCCGATCGCCGACGAGCCCGTATTTAGCTCGTCACCGAGCTCGAGCGGGATTGTGCTCTGCGCCGCCCCGGGAATAGCTGATAGATGGTTGAAGCCGAAGCGCTGGGCGGCCGCGACGAGCTTGGCCGAGCCGAGCTTTGCGCCGAGCGGAGCGAATACTGAGTTACAAGAGACCGCGAAGGCCTCTGCCAGCGTGCCGCCGCATACTTCGCCGCCGGCGTTCGAGAGCCTGAAGCCGGAAAGCTCAGTCGCTGATTGATACGGGTAGGTCGACTTGGCGCTGGCGATCCCTGCATCAAGCGCACCCGCGGTCGTGATCAGCTTGAAGGTCGAGCCCGGCGGCTGCAGTAGCGAGAAGGCCTGGCCGGCGAACGCTTCAACCGCACCATCGCGTGGATTCAGCGCGACGACCCCGCCTTGGCGGCCCGACATCGCGAGGATCGCTGCCTGCTCAACGCTGGGAACGATTGTCGTCCTGACCTTCTCGCCGGGGCTCCCAGCCGAGCGAGCAATCATGCGGTTCCCGGCGCTGAGCGTGCCTGACGGAAGGCCCGCCAGTTGCGGCTGAAAGATCAGCTCTAGGCCTGAGATTCCGACCTGCGCGTCGGGTGGGATGCCAAGCGCGTTGATCTCGAGCGCCCGCTCGGTTGGGACCGGCCCGAGCTGTCCAACCACCTCAGTGGAGATTGCAGGAACCGCTGAAGTTCGCGTCGGGCCCTCAGCTAGAACCTGACCGTCTTTCGTTAGTAGCGAACCGCGCTCGGGCATTGTCGTGTTGCGCGTTAGCTGTTGGCCGGGTGCTAGGTCGGGGAAAGCGTTTGAAGGGATCCAAGCGATCTTCGTGTTGTCGCCGTCTTCGACCGTCTGCAGTGTGACGTCGCCGCGCACGGTGCCGAAAATTCGCGTGCGGATTGTCAGCGGGACCTTCCAGCGGCCGTCGCCGACTTCCTGAGGCTCTCCCGCCTTGACCGAACGCTCGCCTGCTGTTGCTGTCGCGAGCGTCGTCCTATTCGACTGAGCGAAGTCGAGCAGCGGCGTGCTCTGCTGCGTCTGCTTGCTCAGCTGGGCGTACATCGTTGCCCAGTCGGCCTTCGACCAAGCCTGGGCGTAGGCGCGGACCTCGTTTTCGCCGGCAGCGCCTGACGAGGCCCCGGCGATCGCACCGAAGAGGAATGCCAGCCCGGCGATGATCGCTACGGGAAACGCGCGGCGACGCAACAGATCGTTTCGCTTCTGCGCATCTGAGCGGTTCGCTTTCGAGCGCGCGTTCGGGTCCGGTCGTCTTGCTCGTGGCTGGTTTGGCTTCTCGCTCATTGGTTGGCCGCGACCGGCATTTTAAGGTAGCTCCCGTGGTGGTCAGATTAGGTTCGGTCGGGCAGGCCGCTACGCTGCGGCGCGATGGGTAAGACACTGATCATCGCCGAGAAGCCTTCCGTGGGGGAGGACCTTGCTCGCGTTCTGCCCGGCCCATTCAAGAAGAAAGCCGGCACCGGCGAGAAGCGATCCCGCGCCCTCGAAGGCCCCGACCACATCATCAGCTGGGCTGTCGGCCACCTCGTTTCGCTCGCTGATCCAGACCAGTACGACGAGAAGTTCAAGAAGTGGCGGATGGCCGACCTGCCGATAGTTCCAACCAAGTTCAAGCTTGAAGTGCGCGACGAGCGCTCGCAGAAGCAGATGAAGGTTGTCCGTGAATATCTGCGCAGCGATGAGGTTGATCTCGTCGTCAACGCCTGCGACGCTGGCCGCGAAGGCGAGCTGATCTTCGCCTATCTGTACGAGAAGGCCGGCTCAAAGAAGCCGGTCGAGCGCCTCTGGCTCTCCTCGATGACGGAATCGGCAATGCGCGAAGCGCTTGAGAATCTGCGCCCCTCAAGCGAATTCGCACTGCTTGAGGAAGCTGCCCGCTCGCGCTCCGAGGCCGACTGGATCGTCGGCATGAACGCAACCCGTGCAGCGACTATCCGCCTGCGCTCATCATTCGACGGCGCCGTTTCGCTCGGCCGCGTGCAGACTCCCACTTTGGCGATCCTCACCCGCCGCGAGGAAGAGATCCGCGCCTTCATCCCCGAGGCCTACTGGCTCGTCGACGCCAAGTTTGCGGCCGACGACGGCCGCAAGTACGAAGGCCGCTACCACGCCGGAGCGAAGCCGCGGATTGAGAAGCAGGCCTCGGCCGATGAGATCGTCGCCGCCGTCAAGGGGCAGCGCGGCAAGATCACGAAGCTCGACAAGACAAAGAAGACCGAAAAGCCGGCGATGCTTTACGACCTCACTTCGCTTCAGCGCGACGCCAACACGCGCTTCGGTTTCTCAGCCAAGCGCACGCTCGGCGCTGCGCAGCGCTGCTACGAGGAGCACAAGGCGCTCACATATCCGCGGACCAACTCGCGCTACCTGACGACCGACATGGTCGATCAGATCAAGCCAACCGCCGAGCAGGTCGGGCGCGACTCCGAGTACACGGCGGCCGCAGAGTACGTCACTGGCCTTGACCTGCTGCCGCTCGGCCGCGTCGTCAACGATGAGAAGGTAGGCGACCACCACGCGATCATCCCGACCAACGCCGAGCACAAGCTCGACAAGATGAGCTCCGACGATCGCCGCATCTACGACCTCGTAGTGCGCCGCTTCCTCGCGATCTTCCACCCTGACGCTGAGTTTGAGAACACGCGCGTTGAGACGACCGTCTCCGAGCACGTCTTCCGTACCCGCGGCAAGGTTCTAATCATTCCGGGCTGGCGCGGCGTCTACGGCGAGCTGGCCGACGGGGCGAAGAGCGCAGCCGAAGAAGACGAAGGCCGCGACCAGACGCTGCCGAAGCTTGAGCTCGACGAAGAGGTCGACACAACCGAGGTTGAAGCCCTTGAGAAGGAAACTAAGCCGCCGAGGCGATACTCCGACGCGTCGCTGCTTGGCGCTATGGAGACGGCCGGCAAGCTCGTTGACGACGATGAGCTGCGCGAAGCGATGAAGGAATCAGGGATCGGCACGCCGGCCACGCGCGCGGCGATCATCGAGCGACTGATCGACGTTGGTTACATCGAGCGCGAAGGTCGCGCGCTGGTGCCGACGGAGAAGGGGATGAACGTAATCCGCTTGCTCGACGGCCATCCACTGACCGAGCCAGCGCTGACCGGCGAGTGGGAGCACCGCCTAGGCGAGATTCAAGAAGGGACAGAGACGCGCAAGAAGTTCATGGCCGACATCAAGGAGTTCGCGGTCGGCACGATCAACGAGCTCGACACGAAACTCAAAGACGTCAAGATTCCGCGCGCCAACCTCGGGCCGTGCCCGGTCTGCGGCGCCGACATCATCGAAAACCGCAAGGGCTACTCCTGCTGGGCGCGCGAAGATCCAGGCTGCGGCTTCGTGATCTGGAAGGGCAAGGTTGGTAAGCAGCTTCCGGCGGCGATAGCGCGCGAGCTGATCGCGACCGGCCGCACCGAAAAGCAGGTTGCCGGCTTCAAGGGTCGCAGCGGCCGCTCGTTCCGCGCCAAGCTCGCGCTGCAGCAATCAGACGAAGGCAAATGGCGGGTCGAGTTTGACGAGGCTTGGGCGAAGGAGGGCGCGAAGGCGCCGGCCGCCGAGGACGCAACTGCTGATGCCGACGCAATCGCTGAGGCCGAAGCGGCGAAGGCCGCCAAGGCCGGCGGCGACGACTCCGCCGACGAGGCCGCTTGAGCCTGCGCCTTAGGCGCGTCAGTTTCTCCCGGTCGGCGGCGACCAACTTCGAATGCCGCTGAAACTCGTTACAGGGCCTGCCAACGCTGAGAAGGCGGCGCTGATCCTCGGCGCCGTGCGCGACTCGGTGGCCGCAGGGCACTCGCCGATTCTTGTAGTGCCAACTGCCGCCGACGTTGATGCCTACCGGCGCGAGCTGGCAGGCGGGTCGGGGCTTGGGCTGCAAGTTGAGCGCTTCCAGGGGCTGCAGCGACGGATGGCTGAGCGCTCCGGAATTAGCGCGCGGCCGGCCAGCCAACTTCTAACCACGCTAGCTGCGCGTGCATCCTCACTCTCGCTGGCCGACGCTGGGCGCCTCGGCCCGCTCGCAGGCTCAGCCGTGACGGCCGGCTTCGCTAGGGCGCTGGCTGAGCTAGCCGCGGAGCTTGGCGAGCGTGCCGTAGGGCCGCGCGAATTCTCAGCGGCAGCGGCGCGTTGGGTCGCCGCGGTACCTGCACGCAAGGGCTACGCAGACGATCTCGCGGCGCTCTATGGCGCTTACCGCGAACGAATCGAACGGGTCGGCGCGCTCGACCCCGCCGCCTACGCGCGCGCCGTTTGCGACGCGCTCGTAGCCGACACAACTCTTTGGCAGGCGACGCCAGTTTTCCTATACGGCTTCGACGACTTCACCGACCCTCAGCTTGATGCGATCGAAGCTGTGGCTGCGGGAGATGGCTCGCAGGTGATGGTTTCGCTGCCATACGAGGAAGAGAGAATTGCTTTCGCCGGCCGCGAAAGAGCTTTCACCAGGCTCGCGGCCGCTGCCGAAGAGGTGCTCGCGCTGCCGGCGGTTGCCCCAAGCGGCGCCGGTTCAACGCGCCCGCAGCAGTTGTTTGAGATCGAGCGCGCGCTCTTTGACAGCGCCGCCCAGCCAGCAACGCTGGCTGCCGGCGAGGACGCTGCGCTGGAGCTGCTGATCGGCGGCGACGAGCGCGCTGAGATAGAGCTTGTCGCCGAGCGGATTCAACGGCTCCACCATAAGCAGGGGCTCGATTGGGATCAGATTGCTGTCGCCGTTCGCGATGTTCGCAGCGCCGGGCCGCTCATCGCTGAAGTCTTCACTGATGCTGGAATCCCGTTCGCGCTAGAGCGCTGGGTGCGGGCGGGCGAGGTCTCGACAGGGAGGGCACTGGTCGCTCTGCTTCGCTGCGCATCCGGGAGCGGCAGCGCGAACGATCTTCTCGCATGGCTACGCGCGCCTGGAGTAGTGCGGAGAGAGGGTCTAGTCGACTCGCTCGAAGCGAAGCTGCGGCAGGGCGGAATCGATGATGCCGAAAGGGCACGCGAGGTCTGGGAGCAGATCGTTCCGGGCTTCCCGCTGGAGGCAATTGATCAGACGCGCGCCGCAATTGAGGCCGACGGCGGGGCACTCTACGCAGAGCTCGCCGCCAAGGCGCGGCGGCTCGTGCGCGCGCCTTGGCAGCAAGATGAGACCGACGAGGCGCCGATCTTTAGCGCCGAGCGCGAGCTCGACGCTCGCGCTGCTGCGGCCCTGATCGGGCAGCTCGACGCGCTGGCAGTGTTGGTCGAACGCGACGCGCAGCTCGCTCCAGCAATTGATGACCTCGCGGCCTTGCTCGAGGCGGTCGAAGTCCGCTCCGGCGACGGCGCGCTGGCGGGCACGGTCAGAATCGCCAGCCCGCTGGAGATTCGCGCTCGGCGCGTGCGGGCACTCTTCCTATGCCGTCTGATCGAGGGCGTCTTCCCGCGCGCGACCGGGCGCGCGTCGATCCTCCCAGACGCCACGCGCATTGAGCTCGCGCAGGCGGCAGGCCTGGCGCTCCATCAGCACGAGACGACGCTGGAAGAGGAGCGCTACCTGCTCTACTCGGCAGTCTCGAGGCCAACCGAACTGCTCGTGGTCTCGTGGTCGTCGAGCGGCGAAGACGGCTCCGAAAGGCTGGTGTCCCCTTTTGTGGCCGACATTCGCGCCGCTGTTGACTCTTGGCCGCAGCCACGAGAGCGCGAGCGAGGCTCGCTGGCCTGGGGAGAGAACGACCTCGTCAGCGCGCGCCAGGCTGCGGTTGCTGCAGCGGTCGCGACGGCGATGCCTGAGCAGCCAGCGCGAGCATTCACTTCGGCCGCGGTTCTGGAGCGACTTGCGGCGACCGAGTCGTTCTCACCGACGACGCTTGAGCGCTACCTCTCGTGCCCGGTTCGCTGGATGGTTGAAAGCCTGCTGCGCCCAGAAGGGCTCGAAGCCGAGGATCAGCCTCGCGCTCGGGGCCGGATTGTTCACTTTGCGCTCGAGGCTGCGTACACAGGCTTAGATCAGCCGCTCAGCGAAGCAACTTTGGACGACGCAGTGGCTCGCGCGGCCGCGGCCGTTGAAGAGAAGGAGGCCACCGAGCGGCTCGCGAACGACCCTGACCGCCGGATCGCTCGCCGAGCACGCGTGATCGCCGACATCACGCGTTACTTAGAGGCCGAGGCATTGGCTGAGAACGAATTCATCGCCGATGAACTCGAGCTTCAGTTCGGCCCCGATGCGGCGCTCCCGGAGGCCGATCTTGGCGACGGCCTGCTGCTGCGCGGACGGATCGACCGCGTTGACCGCAATGGCGACGAAGCGGTTGTCATTGACTACAAGGGTCGCTCGAGCCAGGTCGCCTGGGGCAAGTGGATCGAGCAGCGCAACATCCAAGCAGCGCTCTATGCGCTGGCCTACGGGAAGCTCTTTGAGGGTGTCGAGGTAGTAGGTGCGTTCTACCAGCCGATTGGAGGCAGTAGTGGCGCCGCCGGCTTTGCTCTCGAAGAAGCAAATGTCAGTGCCGTGAAGGCCGCGAGTTCGATCTCGCCGGACGAGCTGGCCGAGCTGCTCGAACAGGTTCGCCTCCAAGCCCTTGAGGCGGCTCGGGCGATTCGCGGCGGCAAGATCGAGCCGCGCCCAACGACCTGCACGAGAGAAGGGACCTGCGCCCACCCGGCAATTTGCAGGTCGTTGCGATGAGCGAACTGGAGCTGACAGCCGAGCAGCAGCTAGCGGTTGACCGCCGAGAAGGCTCGATGCTGCTTGCTGCCGGCGCTGGCTCAGGCAAGACCGGCGTCCTCGTTGAGCGCTTCGTTCGTGACGTCATCGGTGAGGGCTCCGAACCGATCGCTGTAGACCAGATCCTCGGCATCACATTTACCCGTGCGGCGGCGGCCGAGATGCGCGGGCGCATTCGCGAGCGGCTCAACGACCGCGGGCGGCCAGAGCTGGCGACCGAGGTTGAGTCGGCGTGGCTGCTGACGATCGACGCGTTCTGCGCGCGGATTCTTCGCAACGATGCCGCTCTCGCAGGCGTCGACCCGTCATTCGAGGTGCTCGAAGACGAGCTCGCTGGGCTTGCACTGCGGCACGAGGCCTGGGACCACGCCGTCGCCGAGCTATTTGCTGACCCGCAGCGCCACGCGAGCCTGATCGGTTTGCTCGCGGCGACCGATGAGGATGGCCTGCGCGACAGTGTGCTCTCGATCTACTCGCGACTCCGAAGCGCCGGTCAGGCAGAGCCGAGGATGCCCCAGCCGCGCGAGGCCGACGTTGATGGCTGCCGCGCCCGAGTGCTTGAGCTGGCCGAGCTGACGCTGGCGGCGCTTGAGGGCGCGGGCGATGGAAAATCGGTCGTTGCTGCGCGCGAGAGCGCAACCGAATGCGTCGAGATGCTGAAAGACGGGGCACCGTTGCCGTCGCCAGATCTCATCCGCGGCTGGTTCTTTGCCAAAAGGGGAGCGGCGTTGGCCGATCCGCCGGTAACAGACTTCCACGACTCGATTGGCGAGCTGCTGGCCGAGATCGCCAACGAAGCGATGCGTGACCGCGTGATGCTTCTAGACGATCTGCTGGCTTCGTTCGGCGAGGCTTACGGCGCAGCGAAGAAGCGGCGCGGCGCGCTCGACTATTCCGATCTTGAGCTGGGGGCGCGCGACCTGCTGCGCGACAACGAACCGGTAGCGGCCTTCTATCGGGCGAAGTTCCGCCGCGTGATGATCGACGAGTTCCAAGACACGAACGCGCTGCAGCTACAGATCTTCGAAGCGCTTGGCGTTGAGAACCTATTCATGGTCGGCGATGAGCTTCAGTCAATCTATGGCTTCCGCGACGCTGACATCGAGCTGTTTCGTTACCGCAGCGATATCCATCAAGCGGCCGGCGAGCGCGAAATCCTCAGCATTAATTTTCGCTCCGATCGCGAAATATTGGCCTTCATCAACGCCGGCTTCGGCCCGATGCATGGCGATAGCTACCAGGCGCTGATGCCGAAGACGCTAGAGGGGATTGTCGAGATTGAGATGCCTCCGAAGCCGAGTGGGGCTGCAGCGGAGCTGATGCTCTGCGACGAGGCTTGGGCGGCGGTTGAGCAGCTGCCAGAGGGGTTCAAAGACAGGCTGCCAGCAGGGATCGACGGCGATGATGCCGCTGAGGCACTGATGGTCGCGCAGCGAATCCGTGAGCTTTGCGACGGCGGCGAGTGTGAGCCTGGAGATGTCGCGATCCTCGTCCGCCAAGGGGCTTCAATCGGTGGCCTCGTTGCAGCGCTACAGCGCGCTGGGCTGCCTGCCGTTGCGAATTCGGCGCGCGGATGGTGGGAACGCCCCGAAGTCGCCGATCTAGTCGCCTACCTGAGGCTGCTGGCGAACCGCGAAGATGAGGACGCCCTGCTTGCGGTGCTCTCCTCGCCGCTTGTCGGCGTTTCACCCGACACCTTGGCTTTGCTCGCGTACGAGCGCCGCGACGCCGAGTGCGGGCTTGACGCTGCGCTGCAGCGTGCAATTTCAGCAGAGCCGAGCGGGCCGGCCGCGCAGATCGCCGACGATCAGCGGGCGCTGCTAGTGCGCTGTAGTGAGATTGTCGGCCAAGAGCGCAAAGCGGCCGGCTGGGAGGGGCCAGGGCGGCTGCTTGAGCGGGTGATCGCCACCACCGGCTTCGATGCGCTGGTCGCCCGTGGCCCCGACGGCTCGTCGGCGCTGCTGCGCGTTCGCCGGCTAATTCGCATCGCCCACCAGTACGAGGCCAGAGAGTCAACGGGCCTAAGGACCTTCGTAGACGAGCTCGCCCGCCGAGCTGAGCTCGACGACCGCGTCAGCGACGCGCCGCCAGGTTCGGCCAGTGGCGCCGTCCAAGTGATGACGATGCATGGTTCGAAGGGTCTGCAGTTTCCGGTCGTAGTGCTGGCGGCGCTCGGGCGAGCAGGGATGTCGACCGGCCCGTCTGTCCTCGTCGACGGCGAGCGGATCGGCGTTCGATTGCGAGACGACTCGGCGGTTTCAAACCACCTCTTCGACTTTGACGAGCTCGACGAGGAGCGCAAGCAGCGCGAGCTGGCTGAGGCCAAACGGCTTCTGCACGTGGCGATGACGCGTGCTGAGCGACGGCTGATTCTCTCTGGCACCGTTGAGCTGAGCCGCGACTGGTTCAAGGAGCAGTCAATTGGTCGGCCACCGCTGGTTTGGATCGCTGCTCTTCTGCTCAATCCCGAGCTCTACTCCGGCGACGAGGGATGCACCGACGAACTAGCCGACGGCCTCGTCGAGGTCGCCTCTGGCGGCTGGCGCGCCCCGCTACGCGTGCGGCTGAATAGGCCCGGCCCAGATTCTCAGCTAGACCTCACGCTGATCGACTCCGCGCCGAAACTGGCCGCCGCTGATGATTTTGAGGGCAGTCCGGAGATTGTCCCGTTGCCCACGGTGGACGCGCCTGCGCCCGCGCCAACGCTCAGCTATTCGTCGCTCGCCACCTATAAGAGCTGCGGCTACCGCTGGTACCTAAAGCACGTCTTGCGGCTTCCGGATCGGGATCGCCCGAGTGGTGCCGGTGGCGGCGACGCTCGCGCCCGTGGCCAGGTAGCCCACGCGCTGCTGGAGCGAGCCGACCTCAGTGGCTCGGCGGTAGCACCGAGTGACGAGCAGATTCGTGCCTCGGCCGCGGCCCACGACCTTGAGCCCGACGCGAAGATGATCGAGCGTCTGCGCGGCTACGTCGAAGCGATCCTCGCCAGTCCGTTTCGAGAACGGCTTGAGCGCGCGCAGCGCGAGATCTCCTTCAGTCTGCCCCTGGTCGCCGATTCGCCTTCCGCGCCAATGCTGACCGGGATCATTGACGCGCTCGACGTCACTCCAGGGATGCCTGCGCTATTAGTTGACTACAAGACCGACGGAGTGCGGCCGGGCGATGATCTGGAGCAAAAAGTTGCAGCTAGTTACGCCGTCCAGCGTGCCCTCTACGCGCTCGCCGTGCTGCGCGGGTCGGAGGCTGAAGCGGTCGATGTAGTCCATCTTTTTCTGGAGCGCCCCGAAGAGCCGGTGACGGCTTCGTTCACTCGCGCCGACGTGCCTGCCCTCGAGCAGCAGCTGAGCGAAGCGGCCGCCGGGCTGGTAGCCGGCGAGTTCCCCGTAGCCAGCGAGCCTTGGAAAGGGCTCTGCGGCGACTGTCCTGGCCGCGGCGGTCTCTGCCCAGTGCCGCCAGAGCTCGCTGACCGCGACAGCCCGTCTGCTGAGTAAACGCGCTTTCCTAGTGGGCGCAGTCAGAGCCCTCCAAACCCGTTTCTGCCACTAGAATCATTAGTCCGCTTCGGGGGCTGGCGCAGAGCACGCTGCCCGTAGCGCAACAGAGCGATGACGATGATCAAACGCCCAGGGCCTCAGGGCCTCTACAACCCCGCTTATGAGCACGATGCCTGTGGCGTGGCGATGGTCGCGAAGCTCGACAACGTGCCGTCGCATCGCGTAATTGAGCAGGCGCTCGAGGCGCTCGACAATCTTGAGCATCGCGGCGCCGAGGGCGCAGACGTTACGAGCGGTGACGGCGCCGGCATCCTCGTCCAGATTCCTGACGCATTCCTGCGCGGAGTGCTCGAGTTCGAGCTGCCTGAGGCCGGCTTCTACGCCGTTGGTGTCTGCTTCTTGCCGCACGACCCGGAGCGCCGCCGCAAGCTCCAGCAGCTGGTCGAACTCAACACGCGCGTTGAGGGCCAGATCTTCCTTGGCTGGCGCGACGTGCCGGTCAACGAGGACTTCGTTGGCGTGACCGCCGGCCGCTCGCGGCCGCACATCAGCCAAGCGATCATCGCCGCTGGCCCTGGCTTCGACCGCGATCAGGACGCCTTCGAGCGCAAGTGCTACGTGATTCGCCGAATCGTCGAGCTGGCCGCGGGCCCCGACTTCTACTCGCCGAGCTTCTCTTCGCGGACCTGCGTCTACAAGGGCATGCTGATGTCAAGCCAGGTCGCCGAGTTCTACCCCGACCTCAGCGACGAGCGCTTTGCTTCCGCGCTGGCGCTAGTTCACTCGCGCTTCTCAACCAACACCTTCCCCAGCTGGGAGCTCGCACACCCGTTCCGCGTGATCGCCCACAACGGCGAGATCAACACTCTGATGGGCAACATCAACTGGATGAAGGCGCGCGAGAGTTCGCTCGCCAGCGAACTCTTCGGCCCTGACCTGCAGAAGGTGATGCCGATCGTTCGCCCCGGCGGCTCGGACTCAGCGACCTTCGACAACGTGCTCGAGCTACTAATGCTCGCCGGCCGCTCGCTGCCGCACTCGGCGATGATGATGATCCCCGAGGCTTACCGTGACCGCGCCGACCTCTCACCGGCGCTGAAGGGCTTCTACGCATTCCACTCCTGCCTGATGGAGCCGTGGGACGGGCCAGCTTCGGTCTGCTTCACAAACGGCCGCGTCGTTGGCGCGACGCTCGACCGCAATGGGCTGCGCCCGGGCCGCTGGGTTGAGACCAAGGACGGCCTCGTGGTGCTCGGCTCGGAGTCGGGAATGCTTGCAATCGAGCCGGAGAACGTAAAGCGCCTCGGGCGGCTTCAGCCAGGCAAGATTTTCCTCGTTGACCTCGAGCAGGGCAGGATCATCGAAGACGAGGAGGTCAAGCAAGAAGTTTCGAGCGCGCGGCCTTACGAGCAGTGGTTCGCCGATAACTGCGTTCACTTCGACGACCTCGAAACAGCGCACGTAACGATGACCGGCGTCCTGCCAAGCCACATCCGTCGCCAAGCCTTCGGTTACAGCGAAGAGGATCTGAAGGTGCTGATCTCGCCGATGGCGCAGACCGGCCAAGAGCCGATCGGTTCGATGGGCAACGACGCAGCGCTGGCAGTGATGTCGGACTGTGCGCCGCCGCTTTTCTCCTACTTCAAGCAGCTCTTCGCGCAGGTTACGAACCCGCCGATCGATCCGATCCGCGAATCGATTGTGATGTCGCTCGCTACCTCCGTCGGCGCTGAAGCCAACCTGCTCGGCGAGTCGCCGGAGGCCGCGCATCAACTGGTGATGAATCAGCCGATTCTGCGCAACCAGGAGCTTGAGACGCTGCGCAACGTCGAGCGCGACATCTTCCGCGCCCACACGCTCGACACCACTTGGCCAATTAGCGAAGGCCCCGACGGCCTCAGCACGCGGCTGGCGAACCTCTGCGATGAGGCCCACGACGCGATCACAGCTGGCGCTTCGGTACTGATTCTCTCCGACCGCCGCGTTGGCCCCGAGCGGACGGCAATCCCGTCACTGCTGGCCGTAGCCGCCGTCCACCACCACCTTGTAAGGATCGGCAACCGCCTGCAGGCCGGGCTCGTGCTTGAGAGCGGCGAGCCGCGCGAGGTGCATCACTTCGCGACGCTGATCGGTTATGGCGTCAGCGCGATCAACCCGTACCTGCTGCTCGACAGCGCCGCCGAGCTGGCCGCCGACGGCCAGATCGAAGGCGTTAGCGACCCGGGCGAAGCTGAACGCAACATCGTCAAGGCGCTTGGCAAGGGCCTGCTGAAGACGATTTCGAAGATGGGGATCTCGACGATTCAGTCTTACTGCGGTGCGCAGATCTTTGAGGCTGTCGGCCTAGAGCAGCAGCTCGTTGATCGCCACTTCACTGGCACCGCGTCGCGGATCGGCGGAATCGGCCTCGATGTTCTCGGCGCCGAAGCATTGACGCGCCACGCCCGCGCTTGGCCGCTCTCCGGCGAGCGTGACGATGATCTTCTGCCGGTCGGTGGAATTTACGCTTGGCGCCGCGACGGCGAGCAACACATGTGGAACCCCGACACGATCGCTGCGCTTCAGCAGGCCGTGCGGATCACGCCTGAGGAGGGCGACGCCCAGAGCCGCTACGACGAGTATGCGCGCCTCTGCAACGAGGAGGCGACGAAGCGCGCAACGCTGCGCGGCCTGCTCAAATTCACGACCGACGTGACGCCAATCTCGATCGACGAGGTTGAACCGGCGAAGGAGATCGTCAAGCGCTTTGCGACCGGCGCGATGTCGCTCGGTTCGATCTCAACCGAGTCGCACGAGACGCTGGCAATCGCAATGAACCGCCTCGGCGGCCGCTCAAACACGGGCGAAGGGGGAGAGGACCCGCGCCGCTTCGAGCCTGACATCAACGGCGATCTGCGGCGCTCCTCAATCAAGCAGGTCGCTTCTGGCCGCTTCGGAGTGACGATTCACTACCTCGTAAACGCCGACCAAATTCAGATCAAGATGGCGCAGGGAGCCAAGCCCGGCGAGGGCGGCCAGCTGCCGGGCCACAAGGTCGACAAGTACATCGGCTGGGTTCGCCACACGACGCCTGGCGTTGGGCTGATCTCGCCGCCGCCGCACCACGACATCTACTCGATCGAGGATCTCAAGCAGCTGATCTACGACCTCCGCTGCGCCAACCCGAAGGCCCAAGTTTCGGTCAAGTTGGTCTCCGAAGTGGGCGTCGGCACGGTCGCTTCCGGCGTGGCAAAGGCCAACGCCGACCACGTGCTGATCGCCGGCCACGACGGCGGCACCGGCGCTTCGCCGCTCAGCTCGGTTCACTCGGCCGGTGTGCCGTGGGAGATTGGGCTTGCGGAGACGCAGCAGACGCTCTGCCTTAACGACCTGCGCTCTCGGATCACAGTTCAGACCGACGGGCAGCTGAAGACCGGCCGTGACGTCGCGATCGCCGCGATCCTCGGCGCCGACGAGTACGGCTTCTCAACAGCGCCGCTGATCGCGACCGGCTGCATCATGATGCGCGCCTGCCACCTCAACACCTGCCCGGTCGGCATCGCCACGCAAGATCCCGAGCTGCGCAAGCGCTTCACGGGAACGCCAGAGCACGTCGTCAACTTCTTCTTCTTTGTCGCCGAGGAGCTGCGCGAGCTGATGGCTTCGCTCGGCGTGCGGACGCTGAACGAGATGATCGGCCGCACCGAGCTGCTTGAAGCCGACGAGGCGATCGAGCACTGGAAGACGGCAGGCGTTGACATGACACACCTGCTGCACCGCGTTGAGCTCGAGCCTGGCGCGCCGCTTTATCGCGTCGGCCCGCCGCCAGAGGTGCTCGAGAGCGCAATCGACTGGGAGCTAATCAAGCTCGCCGAACCGGCGATCGAACGCGGCGAAAAGGTCACGATCGAGCGCGCCGTGCGCAACGTCAACCGCTGCGTTGGCGGCCTGCTTTCAAGCCGAATCGCAGAAGTCCACGGCGCCGAAGGGCTGCCGGAGGGCACGATCGAGATCGCGCTTGAGGGTTCTGCCGGACAGAGCTTCGCCGGTTGGCTGGCCCCTGGTGTGACGATGACGCTGCGCGGCGACGCCAACGACTACACCGGCAAAGGCCTCTCAGGCGGGATCTTCTCTATCGCGCCTTTGGAGTCGGTTGATTTTCCGGCCGAGCAGAACGTGATCGCCGGCAACACGGTGCTTTATGGCGCAACTGATGGCCGGGCCTTCTTCCGCGGCCTGGCTGGCGAGCGCTTCGCGGTCCGTAACTCGGGCGCCAGCGCTGTTGTTGAAGGCGTCGGTGACCACGGCTGCGAATACATGACCGGCGGCCGCGTCGTCGTGCTCGGCCCGACCGGCCGCAACTTCGCCGCAGGGATGAGCGGCGGCCTTGCCTTCGTGCTCGACGAGGATGGAACATTCGCTCAGCGCGTCAACCCCGAGATGGTCGATCAGCTCGAAGAGCTCGATGAGGCCGACGCAATTGAGGTGCGCAACCTTATTGCTGAGCACACCGAGCGCACCGGCTCGACCGTCGGCCAGCGCGTGCTCGACAATTGGACCGAGCTACAGGGCTCGTTCGTCAAGATCTTCCCGGCCGATTACAAGCGTGTGCTGGCCGAGTTGGCCCTGCAAGAGGCCGAGAACGCTGATCACCCCACGGTCGACACGAGCGAGGTTGGTCGCTAATGGGCGAGCTCGGAGCGTTTCTGAAGATCGAGCGGGTCGGAATTCCTTATAAGGATCCGATTGAGCGGGTCGAGCTCGAGCCGTACAAGGAATTTGTCGAAAGCCGCCCGGACGAGGAGCTCGCCGCCCAGGGCGCCCGCTGCATGGAGTGCGGCGTTCCGTTCTGCCACAGCGGCTGCCCGCTCGGCAACCTAATCCCTGACTTCAACGACCTCGTCTACCACCAGGACTGGGAGGCGGCGATCGTCCGTCTCCATGCGACCAACAACTTCCCTGAGTTCACCGGGCGGCTCTGCCCGGCGCCGTGCGAGGCAGCATGCGTACTTGAGATTCGCGAAGGCGATTCGGTAACGATCAAGCAGATCGAACTTTCGATCATCGACCGCGCGTGGCAGGAAGGCTGGGTCAAGCCCGAGCCGCCGCAGGCCGAGAGTGGCCGCTCTGTCGCTGTTGTCGGTTCCGGGCCGGCTGGTCTGGCGGCGGCGCAGCAGCTCCGCCGCGCCGGCCACAAGGTCGTCGTCTTTGAGCGCGATGAGGCGCCCGGCGGCTTGATTCGCTTCGGCGTTCCCGACTTCAAGATTGAGAAGCATGTGATCGACCGCCGCGTGCAGCAGATGATCGACGAAGGGGTTGAGATCCGTTACGGCGTAAACGTCGGCGCCGACATCAGCGCCGACGAGCTGAAGAGCGACTTTGACGCCGTCGTCCTCGCAATCGGCTCGCGCGTTCCACGCGACCTTGACGTGCCGGGCCGCGAGCTCGACGGAGTTCACTTCGCAATGGAGTACCTCTATGGCCGCAACCGCTGGGTCGCCGAGCAGCTCGGGCCGCAGCCGCCCGCGGCCGCCCCAACCGACCTGCCGAAGATCACGGCCGAGGGCAAACACGTTGTCGTAGTGGGCGGTGGCGACACCGGCGCCGACTGCATCGGCAACTCGATCCGCGAGGGCGCGCTCAGCGTCGTCCAGCTCGAGCTGCTTCCTGAGCCACCGGAGCATCGTCCCGACGACCGCACGCCGTGGCCGCTGTGGCCACAGAAGTATCGCCTCTCCTACGCGATGGAGGAGGCCCGCGAGATCGGCCGCGGAGAGCAGGACTTCTCGGTTGTAACAACCCATTTCTCCGGCACCGACGGCAAGGTCACGACGCAGCACCTTGCGCAGGCCGATGCGTCGCCGCCGTTCGCGCCGGTGCCCGGCAGCGAGCGCGAGCTAAAGGCCGATCTTGTGCTGCTGGCGACCGGGTTCATCCATCCTGAAGCAGAGGGGCTCGTCGCCGACCTGGGCTGCGAGCTCGACGGCCGCGGCAACATTGAGGCGCCGACCTACCAGAGCTCTGAGGCTGGCATCTTCGTCGCCGGCGATGCGCGCCGCGGCCAGTCGCTAATCGTCTGGGCAATCAACGAAGGACGGCGCTGCGCGCGTATGGTTGACAAGTACTTTGCAGAGGTTCCCGCCCTATCAGGAGAGCGAAATGATTAGTCAGCAGCTGCCACGGACCGCGATCATTGGAGCCGGCTCATCCGGCATCACGGCGCTGAAGACGTTCGCCGAGCGCGGCTTTGACGTCACCTGCTTTGAGGCCTCAAACCGCATCGGCGGCAACTGGGTCTACGAGAACATCAACGGGATGTCGGCCTGCTACCGCGACCTCCACATCAATACTTCAAGGCTGCGGATGGCCTACTCCGACTACCCGATGCCGGAGGACTACCCCGATTACCCAAACCACGCCCAGATCGCCGCCTACTTCGATGATTACGTTGATCACTTTGGCGTCCGTGATCGGATCCGCTTCGAAACGCCGGTTAAGCACGCCGAGCGCCTCAGCGACGGAACTTGGGAGCTGACTCTTGGCGACGGCAGCAGCGAGCGCTTTGACGCACTACTCGTTGCCAACGGCCACCATTGGAACCCGCGCTGGCCGGAGCCAGCCTTCCCCGGCTCCGATTCCTTCAAAGGCGAGCAGATGCACGCCCACTCCTACATGCGCCCTGATTTTCTTGCCGGTAAGGACGTCGTCGTATTGGGGATTGGCAACAGTGCGATGGACCTCTCGGTCGAAGCTTCATATGTCGCTGAGAAGGTTTACCTCTCAGCCCGCCGCGGTTCTTACATCGTGCCGAAGTACATCTTTGGCAAGCCAACCGATCAGCTCGGCGGCTGGGTCAATCCGCGGATCCCGTTCAAGATCCGTCAGAAGGCCGTTGCGAAGCTAATCAACACTTATGTCGGCAAGGTGACCGATTTCGGGCTGCCAAAGCCTGACCACGAGTTCGGCGAGGCGCACCCAACAATTTCGAGCCGAATTCTTGACCGAATTACGCACGGCGCAATCAAGGTCAAGCCAAACATTCGCCGCCTCGAAGGCGACGAGGTCGAGTTTGAAGACGGTACGCGCGTCCACGCTGACGTCGTGATCTATTGCACCGGCTACAAGATCACGTTCCCGTTCTTCGACGAGGATTTCATCTCCGCGCCGGACAACCGGATCGATCTCTACCGCCGCGTCTTCAAGCCCGAGATCCCGAACCTCTTCTTCATCGGCCTGCTGCAGCCACTCGGCGCTGTGATGCCGCTCTCAGAGGCGCAGGGTCGCTGGGTGGCCGAGTACCTGACCGGTCGATACAAGCTTCCTTCCGACGCTGAGGTGCGCAGTTTCATGGCCGCCGACATGGCGAAGATGCAGAAGCGCTACGTGGCTTCGAAGCGGCACACGATTCAGGTTGATTTTGATGATTACCTATACGAGCTGGACAAAGAGCTCGCGGCCGGCGAGGCGCGAGCACAAGCGAGCGGCTACCAGCGGCCGGTTGACGCGCTCGTCGAGCGCGACGCGGCCGCAGCCTAATAACGCTTCGGGCTCAGCGTGAGCCCGCGGCCGCTGCCGGGCCGCCGAGCGTGATGTTGTTGCAGCTCTCGCAAACCTCGGCCGGAATCACACCAACGCGCATCAGGATCGCAAAGATCTTGCAGCCGACGCAGATGCCGAATACCGATTCGAGAGTTGCGAAGGCGGCGAGGACAGCGAGCAGGACCGATGCCGTTCCAATCTGATCAAAGCCGACCACCAGCACTGCCGCTGTAACTGAGAAGGCTGCGCCGATGCCCTGGGCGAATCGCTTCGGCGGGCCGGGGACGAGCTTCTCCTCAAACGGCAAGGCTGGGGTGAGAACACGGGTCACGAACTGGCCGAGCGGACTGAGCGTTGGGCCGCTCAGCACGCGAGCGAGGAAGCCGTAGGCGAGCACGATGAAGATCCACGGCTGCGCGAAGAGAATTGCCGCCAGCGCGATCAGAACAACGCCGCCAGCTACGAGCCGCGCCGAAACCTCGTTGACGGGATTGGGGAACGAGAAAAGCGAGTTGACCATCGTGACTAGACAAATTAGCAAAGCGCTGATCGGGCTTTGGTTGATTAGGCGGTGGGCCCCAAAAATGACGCAAATTCGGCACTTCTTGAGCTCCAGGGAGGGGAAAATCGCCTTGCTCGCGTGCTTAAGAGGGCAGCTGCGATGGAACAGATCAGTCATGACAGACCACCGATCGACCGCGAGGCCACGCAGGCAGAGCTCGACGCGCTCGTAATCGACGTAGTCCAGCGCCATGCCGCAAGCTTGTTGCGGCTATCGCGGCGCCACAGCCTCTGCGCCGACGACGCCGAGGACGCTTATCAGCGGGGTCTTGAGATTTTCATCAAGCACGCGCCGCGACTAGATCCCGAACGGGCGCCAGCTTGGCTGAGGACGGTCGTCAAACACGAAGCGATGGCGGTTCGTCGCACACGCCAGCGTGATCTCGCACCGAGCGAAATTGACTTCGACCAGATCGAGAGCGATCGCAGCGCCTCGCCGGAGGAACGCGCGCTTGGTTTCGAGCAGGTTGCCCAGTCAGCAGAAGCTCTGCAGCGACTGAAGCCGCAAGAGGTGCGCGCGCTCTGGCTACGCGCTCAAGGAAATTCGTACGACGAGATCGGAGCCGAAACCGGCTGGAGCCGGACGAAGGTCAATCGCTGCCTATACGAGGGCCGCCGTGCCTTCATCTCTCGCTACGCAGGAATCGAATCGGGGGAAGAGTGCAAACGCTGGGAGCCAATGCTCTCAGCGCTCGTTGACGGCGAGGCAACCAACGAGCAGCTAGTTGATCTGCGCCCGCACCTGCGCCAGTGCGGGTCATGCCGCGGAGTTGTGCGCGAGATGCACCGCTCTAGCGCGCCGCTGGCGGTCGTCTTCCCGCTTGCTCTGCTCGCCACGGCTGGATCACAGCTCGACGAGGCAGGCAACGTCTTCATCCGTACCTACGAGTCTTTTTCGACTTGGGCAACAGAGCGCTCTGCCTCTTCGCTCGTTCGAGCGCAGATTGTGACCGAGTCAGTCGTCGGCGCAGCAGGCAAGGCGACAGCCGTCGTTGCTGCCACGGCGGCAGCTGCCAGCGGCAGCGCCGTGGCGCTCGACCAGGTCCCGGGCGGGTCGCCGTCGCCGGCCGTCCTAGCAGCGGTCTCCGGGCAGTCGTTCAGTCAATCCAGCAGCGGCCGCTCGCGCGCTGAAACAGCGGCGCGTCGATCGCGCCAGCAGGCACGGCGGCGCGCACGCGCGGCAGTGCCCCAAGTTTCCGAGGCTGCGCCGGCTGCCGCGCCGGTCGTCGTGGTTCCAACGCCAGCGGCTTCGAGCCCAGCAGCGTCGGAGCCTCAGTCGACTGGATCGGCGCCAGCCAGCGCTGAAATGGGCCTTGAGTAGCGCTGCTGCCTGCCAAAGCTAGGTGTCGTCCGCAGCGACGCGTAATTTCGCTGACTAATCCCCTGCCTTCGGAGCTGCCGTTGCCCCTTTGTTTTATTGAGCCTCAGGATGCGATTCGAGTAATCGCAGAATCCGTTGGCCGCGATGCTCGCCGCCAACTTCTAGGCGAACTTGTCCGCGCCTGGGTCGACGCGATCCCCGAAACCGATCTTGAGTCTCACTACGTCAAGGCCGTCGCCGACCTTGACGAGCACGACCTTTCGATGCTTGCGGCTTGGCACGCTTCGATGGAGGTCGGTCAGCCGGTCGCCAACCGGGATTTCTTGCTCGGCGTATTTGGGTCGCTCGGTGAGCACCGCCGCGAGGCGTTGAAGATCGCTGCTGGATTCCGCGGCGAAGAGGCCTTTGAAGCTGGAGTCTCTGAGGAGCAGGCGTTGGAGACAGTCTTGCCGGCGCTAAGCCGCGAGCGCTGCGCCGAGCTGGCCGAGGAGTGCATCGAGCTTTATCTCTGGGACCGAATGGGCTCCGACAACTAGCAGCCCCGCCGTCTAAGGAAGTGCTGGCGGCGGCGACTTTACCTCGGTCGCCGTTCCTTCAACGTCGTAGTCGCGCTGCGGCGCCCTTGAGCGCGCGTACTTCGCAGCGCGCGAACCGAAGAAGGCGCCGCGCAAAGTCCAACCGGCAGGCCCGCCGACGCTCGTAGCGGCATAGCTGACGAGCTTCGTCAAGGCAATCCTGCGGATCATGTCGCGCGTCGGTTGAAACAGGAACAGCAGCCCAACGATGTCGGTCAAGAAACCGGGCGTGAGCAGCAGCGCGCCGCCGGAGATGACTAGCCCGCCATCGGCGGTCTCCTTCGCTGGCACCTTGCCGTTGCCGAGCGCGGCCCGAAAGCGCAGCCACGAGCGTGATCCCTCGCGCATCAGCAGCCAAGCGCCAAAGAGCGAATCGGCAACGAGGAGGGCGATCGTCCACCAGACTCCGATCATCGAGCCAACTTGAATTATGATCGCCAGTTCGATGATCGGGACGATGATCAGAAGTAGTACGAGAAGAACCATGATCTGCTTCTCATTGTAGGGAGTGCGGCGGGCTACAATCGCCGCTATGGCAAACGTTGACGAAGTTGAAGCAGCGCTAACAAACGTGATCGACCCCGAGCTGGGACTCGACTTCGTTGAGCTCGGCCTGATCTACGAGATCGCCGTTGATGGCCCAAAGGTGCACGTCACCTACACGCTCACCACGCCAGCCTGTCCGATCGGACCGATGGTCGCCGAGCAGATCGAAGAGTTCGTCAGTGTGCTCGATGGCGTCGAAGCGGTTGAGTCGGCAATGATCTTCACTCCGCCGTGGACGCCGGAGATGATGAGCGAAGACGCGAAGTTCGCGCTCGGCTACTGAGCCGTCGCAGTTTCAGCCGAGAGCGCGAGTAGCTCGTCGATCGAATCCTGCAGCGCGTCGGCGAGTAGGTCGAGGTCGGCCATCTGGTCGTAATCGCCGAGCAGGCCGAAGCTGAGCCCGCCGTCGTAGCTCATGATCGCGATCGCCAGCGCATGGTTGCGCGGCAGGAAGGCGACCGGCGCGATCGAGAGCATCCTTGAGCCGCCGACATAGAGCGGGAACTGCGGCCCCGGAACGTTGGTCACGATCAGGTTGAAGAGCCGCGTCGAGAAGTTCAGCCGCGATGCCTGCGCCAGCAGCGTCGGCGGCGCGAAGTTCTGCGCTTCGCTGATTACTTCAGCGCCAAGCGCCTGCTTCGACTCCTTCAGGCCGTCCATCGACTGACGGACCATGCCGAGCCTGGCGATCGGGTCATCGATGTAGACCGGCAGCGGCCCGCGCATCGCCGCGATCTGGTTGCCGAACTCGTGATGGGCGTCCTTTGGGCGAATTGAGACCGGCACCAGCGCGCGCAGCTCAAGCCCCTCGGTGCGCACGCCGCGAGAGTGAAGCCACGTACGCAGCGCGCCGCTGACAACGGTCAGCACGGCGTCGTTGACCGTTCCGCCAAGCGCGTTCTTGATCTGCTTGAAATCCTCGAGCTGGGCCTGGACTACGCGGAAGCGTCGATGCGGGCCGATCTCAACATTGAGCGGCGTCGCCGGCGCCGAGTTGATTCCCGCCCATGCGACCTCGCCGACGCCCTCAATCCCGTCGCGCAGGCCGTCAAATACGGCCGCCGGGCTGGAGACCATCTTCGTCACATTCTTGACGCTGTCAATCGCTGTTCGGGTGGCTCCAAGCGCGATAGAGGCCAGCAGGTCGGCGTCGCCCGGCTCCGGTGCCGGCACCCAGGCCTCAGGGGGATGTTCAACAACGGTCCCCTCGGGCGAAAGGTCGAAGATCACAGTCGCTAGGTCAACGCCCGAGACGCCGTCGATCATCGCGTGGTGGGTCTTATTGATTAGCGCCCAGCGATCATCTTCGAGCCCCTCAATGATCCACATCTCCCAGAGCGGCTTTGAGCGGTCGAGCTGCTGCGAGAAAATCCTCGAGGTCAGCAGCAGCAGCTGTTCCTCGCTGCCTGGGGGCGGCAGCGCGGTGCGGCGAACGTGATATTCGATGTTGAAGCTCGGGTCATCAACCCAGACCGGGCGCCCTGTCCGCAGCGGCGGCAGCGAGAGCTTCTGGCGGTAGCGCGGAACCAGATGGAGGCGGCCGCGGATCGTGTCGAGGAACTCGTCGAAGTCGGGAACCGGGTTCTCGAACATTGCGACGGCGCCGACGTGCATGTGCGAAGTCGGGCCCTCCTGTTCGAGAAACGACGCATCGAGCGCGGTCAATCGGTCAAAGTGTTCCTGAGCCATACTCTAAATCTATACCGATAGCGGCCACTTTGGCTGTGATTATTCGTACAGAGCGTCGCTGAAGGCATTTTTACAAATGGAACACGAGCCGAGCACAGAGCAGGAGACGAAGCCCCCGTCGCGGGGAATTCGCGTCTTGGTGATCGTGCTCCTCGTTCAGCTGCTCTTCGCTGGCGTGCTGATCTACTTTGCGCTCGCTGGCTGGCCGTGGGTGCCGAACGCGCCGGCAGAGACCGCTCGGCCTGC